>NZ_CP174332.1:5070000-5265303 GCF_052468095.1 Microbulbifer maximicatervae (SeqCode) | reverse complement strand
CAAAAGATTTTCTTAAGAAAATCAATGACTTAGAGCTGCCTTCCCGCTACTACCTGAGCAGCGAGGAGGCGAACTATACGGACTTCGGATGGGCTCCGCAAGCACTTCTTGTAGGAAATTTTCAAAACGGCTTTTGGTTAAAAATCGTACTAAAGATAATCAGCACTTGGGTGTAGGTAATCATCAGAGGTTATTCAGCTACTTAAAGAAGTAACCCCTATTTCAAACATCCACTCATTTACTTATAGGCTTACCAGCGGCAGGGGCGTTCTCCCTGCACACCTGCGCACTCACTTACTTCTCCTTTCTTACTACGCATTTTTCCGGTAACAGCCCAAGCCAGTAACGCAAACCATGCCAACCAGGAAAGACCGGCGGGAACATTGGCTACTAAGATCTTTCCGAAGTGCTTCCGATTTAAGAAAAAGGCAATCAATGCAGGAAGAAACCAGACAACCAAAAAGAAAACAAGAAACAGGAAAGCTTTGAGTAGATTTAACTCGCTTAGAAACGCTGAAAAACCACTTAACAATTGCTCCACGTCTGTAAACATTATTCAATCCTTCGTTTTATATGTATTCCCCTTTGTAGTCCCGTCAGGATTTTTTTCTTTACAGTTAATTTATAAATTTTCCTGGAAGCTAGTTAATACTCTCTCTTCTTTTTCTGTGCGCCGATAAATATAAAAACTATATAAAGCGAGAGCCACAACCAACCCAGACAATACTATGATTGCTTCTTGAGGATTACGGACCAAAGGTTCCGCCGCTCCACGAAGAAACCTACTAAGCTCCCACATACTGATAATAAATATCTGCAGCACCAGGAATAACCAACTGAAATAAACTTCTCGACGTTTTCGCCTAAGCCTCAGCAGACCTAATTCAACATAAGCTTTTGCCGATTCTTCTAGTGGGGCCCATAGCCCTCGCCGATTAACTATCGAAAATACTATTGCCAAAACAAACGTCGCAATAGCAAAAGCTACTCGGTACATGGTATCTGGGTAGTTCTTCGCAAGAATTACTCCAAGCAAATAGATAGCCCCAGCTATGGCAAGAAGATACTCAAAAGCGACCGCCAATCGCATTCGTCGCTCCTGGCGACGCACCCAATTCAGCACTGTAGTTGGGATTTCTGCGCTAGTCTGTTGCCCCTTCCAGATACTTTCCAGCTCTAGCCACTGTTTTTCTGTGTCTGCTTCATTCATTTTGCACTTCCCAAAAGGCAGATATTGAGACGCTCTTTTGCCCGGTTGAGCCGCACTGCAATATTGGACTCGGTAATACCCAGAACTTCAGAGATTTCCGCATAGCTCAGGCCTTCCAGGCGAAGAGTCAATGTCTGCCGGAGTCCTAAGGGTAATTTCTGCACTGCACGAACCAGCTGTTCAGACTTGCGTTCGGCTACCAGTCGCTCTGCCGGGCCCGGCTGGTGGTCCTCAAGCTCCAGTAATTCATCATCACTCCCATGATAAGGTTTCCTACGGGTCAGCTCGGTCACACAGCGGTTATGTGCGATACGATATACAAAGGTTTTTAAGCTAGCATCACCGCGAAATGTCGGCAGGGCCCGCCAGAGCCCCAGCCAGATTTCCTGTAACAGGTCATCATGCTCGGCTTTTGATCGCACATAGCTATGTACCAGCCGGGAAACCCCTTCAGTATATTCCGTAGTCGCTTGTTGAAATAATTGATCCCGTAATTCCACCGGCCACTCCATCGTCTATGAAAATTACTGTACCGGCTTCAAATAAAACCTTACAAAAAGTTTCGCTGCTCTCGATTGGCAGTATGTGTCGGTTCTGGAACAATGAAGGAGCGTGGTAAGTCCATACTTGCGCTACACTGGCGCAAAACTGCCACCGGTAAGTAGGGTGTGCCTATGGCCAAGTCCATAAACGAAGACCAAAAACTCGATAACCAACTTTGCTTCAGCCTTTATTCTGCCTCCCTGGCAATGAGCAAGATGTACAAGCCTCTATTGGAGACACTGGGAATAACCTACCCCCAGTACTTGATGATGCTGGTGCTCTGGGAAGACGATGGAATCACCGCTACGGAGCTGAGTCTGCGGCTTGGCCAGGATAAAGGTGCCCTAACGCCAGTTATCAAACGACTGGAGAATCAAAAGCTGATCAACCGCCACCGAGACCCGGAGGATGAGCGTCGAGTCATTATCGAGCTGACTGATGCCGGTAGGTCGATGCAAAAAGAAGCTGCTTCAATTCCCACTCAAGTGCTGAATGCCTGTGGCTTGAATCCTCAGTCTGCACGGGCGCTAAAGACGCAAATAGAGACGCTTCGCCAATATTTAGCGAACCCCTAATCTTCGCCTCTTTTATCGCCCCGCCATTAGCGGGGCCCCCGCTTTGACTCCATTTGTTATAGCTATCACCCTTATAGAGATATTTAATTATCGCAATAATAGTTATCGCAATAACTTTATCTGGCGCCCAAGCTGACGCGCTGTTTAGAAGCTGACTTAGAAATCCGGACTACTACCCCCAGCTCAATAAATCCAGCGGGAAAAGGACTGGACTCCATTCCAGGCGGCTTCTGACAGACAAACACACATCAATGAGGACAGGTTAATGCAAACAGTTTACACCGCAGTAGCAACCGCAAATGGCGGCCGTGATGGCGAAGCTCAATCATCAGATGGAAAGTTAAGCGTCAAGCTCAGTATTCCCAAAGAGCTTGGCGGCCCCGGTGGCGATGGCACCAACCCAGAGCAACTGTTTGCTGCGGGTTACTCTGCCTGCTTTATTGGCGCTCTTAAGTTTGTCGCCGGTAAAGAGAAAGTAAAAGTCCCGGAAGAAACCACTGTGCGCGCTGAAGTTGGAATCGGTCCCCAGGGTAAGGGGTTCGGTCTGGATATTGACCTCTACATCGATCTTCCTGGCCTGGATCAGGCGACGGCAGAAAAAATTGCCAACACCGCTCACGATGAGGTTTGCCCTTATTCCAATGCAACCCGAGGCAATGTTGATGTGCGCCTGCACATATCCGCTTAAGCAACCGGTAGAGAATTGAAGGTATCCGTTATGAATGGCTTTAAAATTTCCAAGCTGGCACTACCCCTTTTCTTTGCTCTTGGCATGGCTTCTGCGTCTGCTTCTATTTCCCCTGGTGTGGAGAAAAATACCCGGGGATTCCTTCAAGCACTGGCGCAAGGTGGCGGCAAACCCATTGAGCAACTATCACCAAAAGATGCCCGCGCCGTCCTGGTCGGAGCCCAAGAGGGTGCGCAACTGCCGCCCGCTGAAGTCAGCAAGAAAACCATTAGGGTTAATGGCGAAAAGCTGGAACTGACTATCGTTAAACCGAAAAACACCCGGGGCCAGATTCCCGCCTTTATGTATTTCCACGGCGGAGGCTGGGTCTTGGGTGACTACCCAACTCACGAACGCTTGATCCGCGATCTGGTTCAACGCTCCGGCGCCGCTGCGGTATATGTGGATTACACCCCATCTCCAGAGGCCAAGTACCCGACTGCAATTAACCAGGCTTATGCGGCTACCCAGTGGGTCGCGGAGAATGGCGAAAAGATCGGTGTCGACGGGTCCCGTCTTGCCGTGGCCGGTAACAGTGTCGGTGGCAATATGGCAGCCGTGGTTGCCTTGATGGCGAAAGAGAAAGGAACACCGGATCTGCAATTCCAACTGCTGCTCTGGCCGGTTACCGATGCCAACTTCAACAACGCTTCTTACAAGCAGTTCGCCCAGGATCACTTCCTGACACGGGATATGATGAAGTGGTTCTGGGATAACTACACTACCGACCCCAAACAGCGCAACGAGATCTATGCTTCACCTCTGCGCGCAAGCAAATCCCAGTTGGTCGGCTTGCCTCCCGCTCTGGTGCAGACTGCTGAGATGGATGTGCTGAGAGATGAAGGCGAAGCTTACGCCCGCAAACTTAACGAAGCTGGTGTGACCGTAACCGCTGTTCGCTATAACGGCATGATTCACGACTACGGCCTACTAAATGCCCTGAGTGACGTACCCGCAGTGCAGGATGCTCTTGATCAAGCAGGCTCCGAGCTTAGGGAACACCTCAAGTAAAACTTAAAAGCCCTGCAATGCGGGGCTTTTTTATTCAGGTACTTAAAGCAGCGTTTTAGCCACTGCCTCAATTTCTATCAATGTCTCTGGCGACGCCAGGGATGTGACTCCCACTCCCGTGATTGCCGGGCGAGTAGTACCCAAATATTTAGATAGCACAGGGACTATTTCCCCCAGATGCTCACTAACTTCTCCACGCACATAGATACGTAACTGCAAAAGGTTCTCTACCGACGATCCGGCCTCATCCAGTACTGTCAATAAGTTTTGCATGGCGCTTTCCACCTGAGCACCAACCCCTTTGTTTTTAACTTCACAATTACTATCCCAATCCACCTGACCCGATACAAATACCAAGCCTGTTTTGGTATCGACTCGGGCGTGGGATAGGCAGGAAGAACTGCCATCATAAAGTGAAGAAGGATTAATATTCAGAATACTCATAACAGGCCTGTACGCTTTCTAGCTTTTGAAAAAATCATAGTAGAAAGGCAGCTTTGCCAAAGCTATGGAGTAAAGCTTGTTACGGATACAATCAGGAAGCCATTGACTTAGAAAACCGTTGGTGCAGATCATTGAGAATCCAACTTACCAATGGATCATTTTCCACTCGGGGATGAAAGGCGGCTACAACTTCGTAGCCAGGTGGGTACTTGTCCAAGGTAATTTCCACCAAGCCCTCACAAGGCATCAATCTAGAGGGAATAAAGGCCAGGGTATCTGTCCTTTTCAAAAACTCCTGGGCTATATAAAAAGAGGGCGCCGAAACAACAATCTCTCTTTTTAGACCTTGCCCCTCTAGCCAACGATCGGCTGAACCGCGCAAGCCTCCAACCCCTGGCGATGTAATCACAAAATCAGATTGCATCAACTGACCAATAGCGACCAACTCATCTAAACTATACATAGGATTAGCCGATACACAGACATAACGCTCATTAAAGAGCACCTGTGTATTAATTCCATCAGGCACATACCCCGTTGATGTGAAAGCTAAGTCAATTTCTCCCTGATGCATTTTCTGGGTGAGCGAGACGCTTTCAATATTAGTGACAATAAATTTCACTTTCGGCGCATATTGCCTGACCCTTTGGATCAACTCGGCAACAACCACTTTTTGCGCGTAATCTGTTGCAGAAATCACCAGAGTTCGGGAAGTCTGGCTTGAGTCAAGTGAGCCCGGGACAGGAATCTCACTGAGTAACGTCAGCACCTGTCGAATCTGTGGCTCTATAAATTTTGCATAACTGGTGGGAGCCATCCCATGCCCTGTACGCACAAATAGATCATCCCCAACTATTTTTCTAATCTTCTTCAGCTGCAAACTGACAGCTTGCTGCGAAACCTGCAGATGCTCTGCGGCAAGGGAGATACTTTCAACCCTGAATAGTATTTCCAGGATTTTTAAGTGATTAATTTCAAGATCTTTGATCATATCAACTACAAAAGCGGAGCTTTCTGCCAGTCACTTACGGCTGTAGATAAAGATTAAAATAGTGGTTTCTAATACTGAAGTTAACGCGACCTCCAAAGCCATAGTGGCCGCGCTGTATTATTAAAAATACTCAGGGGATTTTTCTGGCCGCACGATTTGCAATTTGAAATCCCAGGCGGGCCGCGGTACGCGCACCGTGATCTTCAATATCGAAATAAGGATTAAATTCAGCGACATCCGCCAAACAAACTTTATTGGATTCCAAAACGGTATCCAGCAAGACTTCCAAAAACTCCATGGAAACCCCCCTGCCAGAGGGGGCACTCACCGCTGGCATTACTGCCGCCGGCAATACATCCAGACATACCGTCAGATAGACAAAATCCACCTTCTCAATAAAGTCGCGGATTCGCGCCTGAACCGTATTCAGATTCCAACTACTGATTTCACGATCCCGAATAACCTGGGCACCCAGCTCATCAGCTCTCTGGTAGAGAGCAGGTGTGTTGGCGTTATCCGCCGCACCTACACAGAGATAATTAAATTCGCGACCATTTATCCTGCACTGCTCCGCAATCTGGAAAAATGGCGTGCCCGATGACCCCTTTGGCGCAGGAGTGCGTAAATCCAAATGCGCATCAAAATTGATAATACCCAGGCTGCTCTCGCGGTGATACTCGCGCATCCAGCGGGCAATCCCCTGATAACTGCCAAAAGCAATTTCATGGCCGCCTCCCAATACCAGTGGAAAGTGACCGGCACCGAGCAACTCATTGATACGGGCACCCAATAGCGATTGGGCAGACTCCAAGTCTTCCCGTTCGACCCTGACGTTACCCGCATCGTATAAGGGCGCATCAAAAGTTGCCGGCAAATTCGCCATGGCCAAACGCAATATTCTCGGTCCCTTGGCCGCGCCAATTCGCCCTTTATTTCGACGCACACCCTCATCAGAAGCGAAGCCGAGAACAGTCAGGCCGGGAGGGTCATCCAATTGCAAAGGAGAAATCCGCTGGTGCCAGCGCTCACCTGCACGTCCATCCTCAGAGTCGGTGCGACCACTCCATAACTGCATATCAGCAAGTTGTAACATCAATACCTCCGAGGAAGATCTTTATTGGCTTCAAGCCCCCACTTTGTAGGCAAGTTGAACCGGAATATCCATTGGCCATGCGCGATATGCGCGCGCAAACCTTCGCACAGTGGGCTGTGGGAACTGTAAAGCCCCAACGCGAGAGCTGCCGATACTTTTGGAAGTAGACGATCAAGCAATGCCCTCTGCGAGTACCTTAAAATATGTCACGGAAAAGAAGCATTTAAGTTGCGCTTCTACAACACTAACGTGCCGCATTTTTCAACAGCACGTGTTGCATGTCGGTACTATACCGCAGACGCTGCAGGCTGCTCCATAGCTTTCCCTTTATGGGAACGGAAATTAACCCAAGCTCGAGTCCCAAAATGAGAAAGCAGGAGTACGATAAACATTGCTGTTAACGTACTGGCCATACCAAGCTGCTGGGAACCAACTAACATTAATCCCCATCCAATTATCAACCACTGAGCGATATAGAACGGAGTTATGTTTTTACCCCAAAACACCATTACGTCAATGAGCTTTCTGTTCTGTACTTTGTTTAAGAGGAAATTACTAATCCAAAGCCAAAGGAAAGTATAGCCAATAAGCAGAATAATTAGACCTGGGCCACCTCTCATGTTTTCGGCAAAAAAGTATTGCGTATTCAACATGATTAGAAGGCCACCTATGCTCATTAGGGCTAAGCCAATCCATATGCTGCGTGAGAACAATGCATCTATATTTTTTGAATTTTTAAACCAGTAGCCAACTGCCATGCCTGCGAGGGGATAGGCAAGCCAGGAAAATAACGGGAACATTACCCCTTCGCGCTTATTGCCAAAAAACAACTGTAAAATTTCGTCAATAACAACGGAGTTACTGCCGATATCCCAGACGAGTGAGGAGCCGAATGCTACGATAGCTGCCGCAGCGAGCCAGTATATAGGATGAGGCAAGAAGTGCCTTACTAGTGCGCAAATAGCGAGCGCAAGGCCAGCAAACTGGAAAATATCTACCATAAGAAATTCACTCAGCGGCGTGTATTCTCCCAGTTGCTCTTGTGTGACAAGGCCAAACTGTAAAGAAAGCCACATAGGCACTGTGCCACGGGCGAAATTAAGTAAATACCCTATTGCAAAAAGACCAGCAGCACGAAACAAATCCTGTTTCAGACTCGGCTTCGAACTATAGCCAATGAAAATACCCATAATCAGCATAAACACTGAAGCTGCCGGAGTTCCCGCAGATACCTGGATAGCAACACCAATAGCACTGTCTGCCACGTCTGTTCGTCCATAATGATATAAGACGTGAATAGCAATCATAAACAGTACGGCAATGCCTCGGGTCAGATCAAAGGCCAAAATACGAGGATTTTCTTGCGGGAGCACCACTGCTCCTGAAAGACTGGAATTACTCATTTTCAAGAGCTCCTAGCTTTAGAGTAATGAATGTAGTGTGCATTAACTGATATAGAGATATTGCAAAGGCAAGATGCACTTCCTGTGAAAATGTAAGGTCTACAAAAATCCTTATTACTTATTTATCGGTTACAGCCCCCTGATCATTAATGTTAAGAGGGGACCGTTTATTTATTCCGATTGTAAATCTAAAGAGGCTTACAGTTTATAAGTATGCCCTATTTATCAGCCAACGCTGTGACATTGGCTAGCAGTATCAAAAAGTGTCGCCCATTGTAAATACAAAGCGGCACTCATGAACTAAAAATAAAGCCCTCGATAGATACTAAATAGAGATCAACATTCCAATTCTCAGATAATAATGGGCGCAAAAACCTTATAAAAATTGTTGATAATATTGTTGCTCATTTAGCACCAACTTATCCTTATTTCCGATGTACATCCACCCTAAGAATCAACATCCCCGATTCTCAGTTGCATATCAGCAAGCTGTAACATCGCGCCCCTCCAGGAAAATTCTTGCAGGCTTTAGCGCACCGACTTCATAAGCGAGTTGATCCGGGGTATCCATCGGCCAAAGAACAATATCTGCTCGAAGCCCCTCCCGCAGTACACCGCGAGAACAACACAAACCCAATGCCCGAGCGGCTGCACGGGTAACACCTGCGAGAGCTTCTGCCGGAGTTAAGCCAAACAGCTGACAACCCATATTCATCATCAAACGCAGGGAAGCGATTGGACAACTCCCGGGATTAAGGTCTGTAGCCAATGCCATACAAACCCCTGCCTCGCGTAACTTTTCAATAGGCGGAACCTGGGTTTCGTGCAGAGTGTAGAAAGCTCCTGGTAGAAGCACTGCCACGGTGCCACTTTCCGCCATAGCCAGTACATCCGCATCGCTGATATATTCAATATGATCTACCGATAATGCCCCGGACTTTGCCGCCATTTCAGTGGCCCCTGTACGCGCCAGCTGCTCGGCGTGCACTTTTACTGGCAGGTCCAGTTTTTTCGCTGCATCGATAACTCTCTGGCACTGATCGACAGTAAACCCAATCGTCTCGCAAAACATATCCACGGCATCGGCCAATTGCTCGCGGGCTACAGCGGGCAATATCTGCTCGCAGATAAGATCGATATATTCATCGGCACGACCGTCGTATTCCGGTGGCAGAGCGTGTGCTGCCAGACAGGTCGTTACTATTTCCACTGAGTTGTGTTGCGCCAGACGTCTCGCGGTGCGCAATTGCTTTAGTTCAGTATCCAGATCCAGGCCATAACCGGATTTAATTTCCACGGTTGTAACGCCTTCGGCCATCAGCGCGTGCAGACGGGGCTCAGCCAACTTATACAGGTTCTCGGCACTCGCACCCCGTGTCGCCCGCACGGTAGAAATAATACCCCCGCCAGAGCGAGCCACTTCTTCGTAACTCTCTCCCCCCAGGCGACGGGCAAACTCCCCTGCGCGATGGCCTCCATATACGAGATGCGTGTGGCAATCGATCAGGCCCGGAGTTGCCCATTGACCTTCGCCATCAACAATGCGGTCTGGGGTGCACTCGGGCAGATCCCGGCGGGGACCAATCCAAACGATCCGACCTTTGGTTACCGCAATTGCAGCATCCTCGATAACACCGTAACCACCGGCAATGGATGGGTCCATTGTGGCGGCATTCAAATTGGTAATCAGCAAATCACAGCGTTCTGACATAAGCTTTTAGCGGCACGCTTTTCCTTTTAAACCATAGATGCTCGGCCCGATGACCGACAAACCAGTAACGGGCAGGATACAGTTCCCCTCATCGACTTGACAGCCCGCAGCAGGGAAACCATAGTAGCCGTAACTATTCTTGTATATACAACAATATACAAGCCACGAAAGCACTGTACCTGAGTCTATGAATACTGCAAGTGAACCCCGATACGCGGCCATCAAGCGCCATATCCGCCAACAAATTGAGTCTGGCGAGTGGCCAATTCACTCCCAGGTGCCCTCGGAGAACCAACTGGCACAGCAATTCAGTGTGAGCCGGATGACCGCAAGGCGGGCACTCACCGAGTTAACCGATGAGCGCGTTCTGATGCGCTCCCAGGGGCTGGGTACTTTTGTCGCCGAGCCGGTGCCCGCCAGCTCACTGTTGGAAGTGCGCAATATCGCCGACGAGATCTCGGCCCGGGGGCACAGTTACAGCAACCGCATTCTGTTAGCTCAGCCCTGTGTCGCCAGCGCCGATGTAGCCCTGGCATTGGAAGTGCCCGAACAGGCAAAAGTGTTTCACTCCATTATTGTGCACTGTGACAACGGCTTGCCGGTGCAGTGGGAAGAGCGGTTTACCAACCCAGCCTTGGCTCCAGATTACCTGGACCAGGACTTCGCCCACACCACCCCCAACGCCTATCTTTCCAAAGTCGCACCGCTGACCGAGGCCGATACAACCGTCGAGGCCATAGCTGCGGAAGCCGCTATCGCCCACGCTCTGGAAATTGCCCCCGGAGATGCGTGCCTCCAGGTTTGGCGGCGCACTAAATGCAGTGCCGGCACCGTGAGCTTCGCGCGCCTGGTTCACCCAGGCAATCGATACCGCCTCGGTGCACAACTGAGATTCTAGTTATTGATTTATCCCGCGCGCCCTGGGAAAAGAAACAATCAAATCCGGGACGTGTGAATTTTTTTACGAGAAAAATTGACGAGGAAGCTATGTCTACCGACAAACGCCACGATCCCAGCCGCAAAATCCGCGCGCCTCGCGGCAGTGAGCTCAATGCCAAAAGCTGGCTCACCGAAGCTCCCCTGCGCATGTTGATGAACAACCTGGACGCCGAGGTAGCTGAACGCCCGGAGGACCTGGTGGTGTACGGTGGTATCGGCCGCGCCGCGCGGGATTGGGAGTGCTACGACAAGATTGCCGAGGTGCTGAAGCGCCTGGAAGACGACGAAACCCTGCTGGTGCAGTCCGGCAAGCCTGTCGGAGTCTTTAAAACCCACGCCGATGCACCCCGGGTATTAATTGCCAACTCCAACCTGGTACCCCACTGGGCCAACTGGGAACACTTTAACGAGCTGGATAAAAAAGGCCTGGCCATGTACGGCCAGATGACTGCCGGCTCTTGGATTTATATCGGCTCCCAAGGCATCGTCCAGGGCACCTATGAAACCTTTGCCGCCGTCGCACGCAAACACTTTAATGGCGAAGCGAAAGGCAAATGGATTCTTACCGGTGGCCTCGGCGGCATGGGTGGCGCTCAGCCACTGGCGGCGACCATGGCCGGTTTCAGCATGATCGCAGTAGAGTGCGACGAAACCCGTATCGATTTCCGTCTGCGCACTGGCTATGTAGACAAAAAAGCCACCAGCCTCGACGAAGCCCTGCAAATGATTGAAGCCGCGATGGAAAAAGGCGAAGCCATTTCCGTTGGCCTGCTGGGCAACGCAGCAGATATTTTCCCGGAAATTGTAAAGCGAAATATTCTGCCAGATTCGGTTACCGACCAGACTTCCGCTCACGATCCTTTAAATGGCTACCTGCCCCAGGGCTGGACTATGGAATACGCTGCGGAGATGCGCAAGAAAGATGAAGCCGCAGTAGTAAAGGCAGCCAAACAGTCTATGGCGGTTCAGGTTGAAGCCATGCTGGAGCTGCAAAAGCGCGGCGCCGCAACCCTCGACTACGGCAACAATATTCGTCAGATGGCTCTCGAGGAAGGTGTGGAAAATGCCTTTGATTTCCCCGGCTTTGTACCCGCTTATATTCGCCCGCTGTTCTGCGAAGGTGTCGGTCCTTTCCGCTGGGCGGCCCTGTCCGGCAACCCGGAAGATATCTACAAGACCGATGCCAAGGTTAAGGAACTGATTCCCGACAATCCGCAGCTGCACAACTGGCTCGACATGGCCCGCGAGCGGATTCACTTCCAGGGACTGCCCGCACGTATCTGTTGGGTGGGCCTGAAAGATCGCGCGCGCCTGGCACTGGCATTTAACGAGATGGTAGCCAACGGTGAATTGGAAGCACCGGTAGTGATCGGCCGCGACCACCTCGACAGCGGCTCTGTAGCGAGCCCCAACCGCGAAACTGAAGCCATGATGGATGGTTCCGACGCTGTCTCCGACTGGCCGCTGATGAATGCCCTGCTGAACACTGCCTCCGGCGCTACCTGGGTATCCCTGCATCACGGTGGTGGTGTAGGCATGGGCTTCTCCCAGCACTCTGGTGTGGTCATTGTCTGTGACGGTACCGAAGCTGCGCGCAAACGTATTGAGCGGGTTCTCTGGAATGATCCCGCCACCGGCGTAATGCGCCACGCCGATGCCGGTTACGAAATCGCAAAAAAATGCGCAAAAGAGCAGGGCTTGGACCTGCCCATGCTGAACGACTGATTTTTTACCGCAATAAAAATACCGCCGGCGGAAATCTTTTACAGCCCGAATAATTTTTATCGGGCTGCGCCGCCGGCGCCTAACAGGGTGTTGAAAAAGCCTACAGGCGACTTTTTCAAGCCATCTTTGCGGCACATGTCCACAAAGATGGGCACTCAAATCAAGCAATTGCAGTGCTTGATTTTGCGGCAGGCGCTTTCGCACCGCCCGCGCAGGCTGTTTTTCAACAGCCTGCTAAGCAGTAAATATTTTTTGGTGAATGAATTTATGTATCAATTGGAAATCGATCCCGGTCAATTGAGCCTTGCGCAACTGCGCCGCGTAGCCCGCGAGTCGGTGCAACTGTCCCTGGCGAAATGCGCCTACCCCGCTATTGAAGCCTCTGCCCACACTGTTGCCCAGGTTATTACCGAGGGGCGCACGGTTTACGGAATTAATACCGGTTTTGGTTTATTGGCCAACACCCGCATTGAAAAGCACGACCTGGAAAACCTGCAGCGCGCTATTGTACTGAGCCATGCCGCCGGTACCGGCAACTTTATGAGTGAAGCCACCGTGCGTCTGCTGATGGTGTTGAAAATCAACTCGCTCGCGCGCGGCTTCTCCGGCGTGCGCCCGCAGGTTATCGAAGCTTTAATGCAACTGGTCAATGCCGGTGTATATCCCGCTATCCCTGAGAAAGGCTCTGTCGGCGCTTCTGGCGATTTGGCGCCCCTGGCTCATATGAGCGTGGTACTTCTCGGTGAAGGGGAAGTATTTATCAAGGGCGAGCGCAAGAGTGCTCACGAAGGCCTCAAAGCTGCGGGGCTAGAGCCCATTACCCTGGCTCCCAAAGAGGGGCTCGCCCTGCTAAATGGCACCCAGGCTTCTACCGCCTTTGCCCTGCTCGGCCTGTTCGCCAGTGAAGACCTGTTCGCCGGCGCCCTGGTAACCGGTGCCATTACCCTGGAAGCCGCCAAAGGCTCACGCCGCCCCTTCGATGATCGTATTCACAACGCCCGCGGCCAACAGGCTCAGCGTGACGTAGCGGCAATTTATCGGGACCTGCTCGGTGAAACCAGCCAGATCGGTGATTCCCACCAGTTCTGTGAAAAAGTGCAGGACCCCTACTCCCTGCGCTGTCAGCCCCAGGTAATGGGTGCCTGTCTGCAGCAAATGCGCTTCGCTGCCGAAGTATTGTTGGCCGAGGCAAATGGTGTTTCCGATAACCCGCTGGTATTTACCGACGAGGAAAATCCGGATAACTCCGACATTATTTCCGGCGGTAACTTCCACGCGGAGCCTGTTGCTATGGTCGCCGACAACCTGGCGCTGGCATTGGCAGAAATCGGCTCCCTGTCCGAGCGTCGTATGGCGCTGTTGATCGACAGCAACTTATCCGGCCTGCCTCCCTTCCTGGTGGAAAATGGCGGGGTGAACTCCGGCTTTATGATCGCCCAGGTCACCTCAGCGGCGCTTGCCAGTGAGAACAAATCCATGGCGCACCCAGCCTGCGTGGACTCACTGCCCACCTCCGCCAACCAGGAAGACCATGTATCCA
Organism: Microbulbifer maximicatervae (SeqCode); assembly: GCF_052468095.1. The sequence goes on along the minus strand of NZ_CP174332.1, from coordinate 5,251,391 downwards.
TGGCCACCTTTGCCGGCCGTCGCCTGCGGGATATGGCCGACAATACCTGTGGCATCCTGGCGGTGGAGCTACTCGCTGCCTGTCAGGGACTGGATTTCCGCGCGCCGTTAAAATCCACGGAAAAACTGGAGGCCGCCAAGTCAAAACTTCGCGCCCGAGTACCTTTCTATGACAAGGACCGCTACTTTGCCCCGGATATTGAAGAGGCAAAGCAGTTGCTGAGCAGCGGCGCCTACTTAGAGTCGATAGACCCCAATCTCCTGCCCAGCAGTCACTAGGTTAAAGAGCCTTCATGGCTTGATTCGCGCATTGCGAGAGAACCATTTTTCTCACAATGTGCGAATTTTTAGTGGTTTCACCCGCCTGCCGACCTTACCTTTTTTGACTCCGAACAAGTGGGTCTATCAAATCGAAACTGAAGAGTTTCCATCAACCAATACAGACCTGCCTCGGTATTCAGCTTTGCTAGAACATTTACTCTGCCCCGTGATGATTCACGCGCCAAAAATGCTAGGCTGAATGTAGAAGTGTTACCCGCCAATAGGTGTGGAGGTCTTGATGAAACCGCTGCCCACTAGATTGCTGCGAGGCTCAGGTTGTGCGCTCGCCATCGCAGCAGGACTGGCTCTATCGGCCTGTAATGGAACATCCGGCTATCCCTGCGGAGGCAACGATTGTTCCGCCAGTTATTACGGATACAGCCCTTATTACAACAAGACGTATTACAACCTGCGTGGCCGCTATGCCCACTGCCACCCGGATGGCACCTGTCACAATATGCAGCACTGTAACTTCTACTGGGACGGCAACTTTTATCGCCTGAGACCGCCTGCGGTTGTAAATACCCAGTATCAAATTGTCGATCCACCGCCGCGCGCAAGACCTTACTAAGTCTGAGATTCTGTGCTCGCCTAGTTGGCGCGCCTAGGGGCTTGGCCCCTGCCGGGCCTCTCCGGGGGGAAATTCCACTTACCGGAGAAAGCACTATGAATAGAGCTGTTAAAACGGTGATTCTCACCGCCACGGTGTGCACAGCCCTAGCCCTGGGTGCCTGTGCCACCGATGGTTACTACACCACCTACACCAGTTACGGTGGCCCAAGTGGAGGGCAAGTCGCTTACACCTCCTCCTACGCTTATCCCTATGCCACGCCCAACTATTACGCTTCGAGTAATGTCTATTTAACTTCCTACAGGACACCGGTTTACCAAACCGTTGGTTTCACACCGGTGAATACCTATTATTACCGCGGTGGCTACGCCAGTTACCGATCCGCATCATTCCGAGGCCACCCTCGCTACCGGGCTCGCTATTACTATCGCGGAATGCCCTACTACAACCGTTTCTATTACCCTCGGTCGCCCCATGCCCGCTACCGGGCCCATCACCGAGGCTATAGAAGTTATCACCGCGGCGGTTATCGCGGCTACCGGGGCCATAGAGGCCACTATCGTGTTCGCGGTGGACACCATCGCGGTAGACGCTAACTCCAAGCTTTATTAGGTAACTAACCCCGCTGTAGCAAACCATCAAAAGACGCAGCGGGGTAAGTTAATCGCCAACCTCAGTGCAACCGCCCACTTAAATAGCCTCACCATCCAAGCTCACTGTCGCCACTTTTAACAAATTGGCGCGTTATACATCTCAATGACAGCTATTACCTCTACCCTGAATAAACAAGTTATTCGGGAATGCGTCACTCACACCACTCAAAGAGGTAACTGCGGTGCAGAAAATACTACTTATTCTGCTTGCCGTGGCCCTGGCGACAGGAGTTGCCGGTTGTTCGACAACCGCGCCCCAGGGAAGCCCAAAGTCATTAACCCTTGACGGTCAGAAGTTTCGCTGTGTTGAGCAGGAATTGGAGACCAAGGTACTGGTTAGATGTGTTCGTGCGGGGTAAGTTATTTGCACTGTGAGAATTTGTAATTTAATCGTTTGTATCAGGGCACGCGGACAATACGCAGGGTATCGGTGTGACCACCAATATCCTGTTGATAGCCCCGGGATATCAAAACGAAGTCCCCTGAAATTAGCAGTTCCTGATCCAGCAAATAAGAAATTGCTTTTTGATCTCGCAGCGGGCCGTCCATATTAGAAACATCCATTAATACAGGGTCAACGCCGCTGTAGAGGGCTACACGATTGCAGCACTTCTGGTGCCGACAAAAAGCGTAAATAGGAATTAATGCACATACTCTCGACATCAATAACGCAGTATTTCCAGTTTCGGTCTGGCAAATAATGGCTTTAATTTCTCGGCAATGATTCGCGATAATCATGGCGGCCATGGCGATACACGCATCACCCGCAGGGTAATCGCCGCGAAGGCTTTCCGGCGTGGAATAAATTTTACGGTGTTTTTCTGCCCCAAGAATCACTTCAGCCATATGCTTAACGGTTTCAATAGGATATTCACCTGCCGCTGTCTCAGCAGATAACATTACCGCATCAGTACCATCCAGTACTGCATTGGCCACATCGCAGACTTCTGCTCGAGTAGGTACTGGACTCGAAATCATCGACTCCATCATTTGTGTCGCAGTAATAACTACCCGATTGAGATAACGGGCATAGCTGATCAAATGTTTTTGTACTCCCATTAATTCTGCATCACCAATCTCCACGGCAAGATCACCACGCGCTACCATAATGGCATCACTGGCTAAGATGAGCTTCTCAAGGCGAGCATCATTGGATACCGCTTCAGCCCTTTCAATTTTGGCAATAATATGTGCGGTGCCACCCGCCTCTCTAAGTAACTTTCTCGCTTTGTGAATATCGCGAGCATCGCGAGGGAAAGAAACGGCTAAATAATCTACCTGTAACTCGGCGGCAACTTTGATATCCCGATGGTCTTTTTCTGTCAGTGCCGGCGCAGTAAGGCCACCTCCCTGCTTATTTATTCCCTTTCTATCAGATAGCCAGCCACCATTTTCAACTTCAGTTTTTAACGACAGACCAATAATTTTTTTTATGCGCAAACTCAATCGGCCGTCATCCAGTAACAGGCTGTCTCCCTCATTACAGTCTTCTGCGAGTGCTTCATAATCAACCCAGACACCTTCAGGACTGCCACTTTCTTTATCCCAATCCGGGTCCAAAATAAATTCTTCACCTTTGCGCAGATATATACGCCCATCAGTGAATTTTCCGACACGAATTTTTGGCCCCTGCAAATCTCCCAGCAGGGCAATATGTCTGCACTGACGCTCGGCTTCATCACGGACAAATTTTGCACGGCGCCTGTGATCATCAATTTTTCCATGAGAGAAGTTCAGGCGAACCATATCCACACCGGCCTTGATTAATTGCCGAAGTGTTTCTTCTTTATCGGTAGCTGGACCCAGGGTGGCAACAATTTTGGTGCGCCTGATCATATCGACGACCGTCCTTTAATCGATGGCCAAATACTATTTTTTTACATCAGTGCAAGCATAGCTTGTCACTGCTGTCGTCTCGTCACGGCAGCCAACAACTAAGCTTTTGTGAAAGCCGAAAAGTGGCTGGCTTGGGTGTGGGCTGGAGAAGGGTTTGTGTTTGGGAGTTATTCGTCGATGAGTAGGTTGGTACAAATATGGCTTCTGGGAGCCCTATTAGTTGTCGGCGGATGTCTAACAAACCGAATAGAAGAAGCCCAAGTTGTTCAATCCTCAGGCAGTATGGGAGCAGTCTGTGGTAAGAAGTGGCAGCTGGTACGCTTGCGCGTCAATGGTGGGGTGGTCGACATCCAGAGGCCTGCGGACTTTACCTTTGTGTGCAATCTCCAAGGCAATGTCATGGGGAGGAGTGGCATAAACACCTATCGGGGGGAGGTGCAGGTAACCGATAACGGGCAGTTACTTTGGGATACCTCCAGCTTTGTCTCTACCAAGATGGGCGGCCCCGAACCCTTGCTGCGGCAAGAGCATGCCTACCTCGGTGCCCTCGCCGCCACTCGCCAGGCATTTACCAAATCGCGCGGGAATCGTTTGATACTTCGTGACCCTTCCGGTGATATCTATATAGAATACGTAAAGGCCGGACCTTGAACGCCGCCACAGAAGACCTGTAAATTTTTAGGTTAAATGTCGCAAAATCAATGAGAACGACATCATGCCACGTCGTGCTTTTTACTTACTACTGAGTATTATCGTATGCAACCTGGTACTTGCAGGCTGCAGTACCCCCAATCCCCCTATTCCCCAACTCCAACGATCAGCTTGGTCTGCCTGTGAGCACGAGTGGGTGCTATCGAGCTTGTATTACTCCGGGCGCACTTATGACTCAACCCTGAGCTGGAGCAGGTTTTGGCGGGATAGACCCTTTTTCAAATGCGATCAATTTGGTTATGTTAGGGGCAACAGTGGCACCAATCCGTACCTGGGGCGATTTTCTCTCACTAGCAGCGGTGCTTTCACCTGGGAGCGGATTCCCGCTATTGCGCGCATGGGGGGAGCACACCCCAGCGATGAACTGGAGATCGATTACCTCAATGCCCTGAGAAAGTCTGATTTGATTGTTATCGTGGGTAACAAGATGATGATCAGCAATACCGATGGCAGTGCCTATATTGAGTTTGAACAAGTAGACCGCAGCTATCGCCAGGCCCAACCCTATAAAAAAGGCGACCCATTGGGTCGCCAGAATGACAATCAAGAAGAATCAAAAAGATGAGCTTTAGGAGTCTAAAAAAGCACTCTTGAGGGGAAAGCCTCAGCGGCGCATCTTAATTTGCATAAGTGACAGAAAAGTTACAAAAGAACCTTAACGGCGTTTTTGATGTATCTCCAGATTCTCCTGCCGCTTGCGTTCACTCTTTCTCAGCAGCAGATAAGTCGCTCCCAAGCCCCCGTGTTGGGGTTGCGCACTGTGAAAAGCCAGTACTTCATGCAGCTGCGGCAACCAGTGATTGATACAGCTTTTCAATAACGCCGGCTGCTTACGCCCCTCACCCTTACCGTGGGTAATCAGGGCACAGCGCACATCCGCTTCAACACAATCACGGATAAATTCCATCACGGCCCTGCGCGCCATCTCCACAGAGTGGCGATGTAAATCCAGGCGCGCATCTATGCTGTATTTGCCCAGGCGCAAATTGCGATAGACCCCGTTTTGCACACCATCGCGCTTGAATTCCAACGGATCCCATGGCTCTACCAGATCAATATATTCACCGGACAGGGGGTTCATTTCCCGCTCTGTCAGGCGCGTGGCAGCGGCGCGGCGCTCCCGCAACATAGACTCAGATTGCTTCGGCTCCTTGCGCAAATTGACGCGGCGCTCCTGCGCCAGCGGTTTAACGTCTCCCATTTCACCGAGAGCGTCTTTAAATAATTTGCTGTCGCTGCTCACAAATACCCCCTGCCAGCGTCAGTCAAGAAATAAATCCTTGGTTAAATTGTCTGCATTGGCTGGATTGTGGGCATAACCGGTGAAATCCTTCACACCGCGCTCTGCCAACAGCTCTTCATCGATTAGCTGGCGACCGCTCAAGGCGACATCTTTAGTCGTCAGTATCTCGTAGGCCGCGTCGGCCATAATCGAGGGCTTGCGGCTCTGCTCAAACATATCACGACTACCCACCGCAAACTCAATCGCAGCGGTGGCCACCAGTGTGCGCGGCCACAAGGTGTTCACGCTGATCCCCGCCTCACGCAGCTCTTCTGCCAGACCCAGGCTGAGAATGGTCATACCAAACTTTGACAGGGCGTAAGGAGCGAAGGGCCCCAACCACTTGGGCTGGATATTCAGCGGTGGGCACAGGCTGAGAATATGGGCGTTGTCAGCTTTTTTCAGGTAGGGAGTCGCCAAGTGGGCGGTGAGATACACCGCGCGACTGTTGATACTCTGCATCAGGTCGTAGCGCTTGGGTGGTGTCGACTCAACATTGGTCAGGTTGATCGCGCCCGCATTATTAATCACAGCGTCGATGCCGCCAAATTTTTCGGCAGCCTCCGACATAGCCTGCTCTACTCGCTGCTCATCGCGCACATCCACCTGCAGGGCCAGGGCATTGCCGCCGGCTTTCTCCACTTCCTCCGCCACCGAGAAGATGGTTCCCGGAAGCTTGGGATGTGGTTCTGCTGACTTAGCGGCAATCACGATATTGGCACCATCCGCCGCGCATTTGAGGGCAATCGCCCGGCCGATGCCGCGACTGGCACCAGTGATAAAGATGGTCTTGTCCTTAAGCGCCCCTGAATTGTTGGTCAGGGATACAAACTCTTCACTCATTTTTTTCAGCCTCCGGGGCAGTCACTGCCGGACTGTAAATTTCCTTGAAGATCGCCGGCATACGTTTTGGCTTGCCAGTGGAAAGCTCAATGCACACCATCCGCCATTCGGCCCGCAATACCAATGCCTTATCGGCGGCGCGAAACACCTGAAAGCGGCGAGTCATATTCAGACGCCCGTCCACCTCAGTGAGCCAGGTGCCAAACAGCAATTCCTCCCCCTCTCTGGCCGCCAGTATATAGTCATACTCGCCATGACGAATTGCCATTCCCCGGTCAAGCTGCTGATAATTCGTGACATCCAGACCCAGGGCTGCGCTGTGCGCCCAGGCGGTGGCCTCACACCAGCGCACATATTCCGCATTGTTGGCATGACTCAGACCATCCACATGTTCGGCGCCAACTGTCACTTTGGTGATAAATGGGTTTGGCAGATCCCACTGCATAAGCGGCTCCAGGTTTGTGCTGCGGTTGCGAAGGGGCAGTCAGTAAAGCGGAAGCTATCCCCGGGGAGATTACAGATATAAAAAAAGGCCCCGCTAAGGGACCTTTTTATCGTGCCAGCTGGGCTAAAGCGAATTAAGCGTTCGCTTGAGCGCCCTCTGCTTCTTTCTGTGCCTTATCGAGGGCAGCAGCGAACAGAGCGTCGAAGTTCACAGGCGGCAACATCAGTGCCGGGAAAGAACCTTTAACTACTGCGTTATCGATCACTTCGCGAGCGTAGGGGAACAGAATTTGCGGGCAGGCAGTATTCAGGGCCTGGGCCAGCTGTTGACCTTCCAGACCTTTGATACCGAACAGGCCAGCTTGTTTTACTTCCACCAGGAAAGCGGTGTCTTCTTCCAGCTTTACGGTGATAGTCAGGGTCAGAGCCACTTCGTACAGATCGTCTTCGATCTTCGCGGTCTTGGTGTTCAGCTCCTGATTAACCTGGGGCTTCCACTGCTTTTTGAAGACCTCGGCACCCATCGGGGTTTCAAAGGAGAGGTCTTTCAGGTAGATGCGCTGCATCGCAAATTGTACTTGTGGAGCCTCTGCGTTTGCCGCTGCGCCATTTAATTCTTCAGCCATGTTACAGCCTGTTCATTATAAAAAGTTTATTGATGCCTTCCGTGAGAAAGACTCCGGTAATAACTCAACAGTTGGGGCCTCGATAAAACGTTTCAAGGCCCAGACCGGATAAATAGCAAAAATTGGGGACCGCATGTTGGCGGCCGCGTCAGTTTTCCACTTATCCCGCTGCTTTCAGCAATTTGTCGAGTCGGCCACCGCGCTCCAACGCCATCAGGTCGTCGCAACCACCTACATGCTTATCGCCAATCCAAATCTGCGGCACCGAGCGGCGCCCCGCCTTGTCAGCCATTTCTGCGCGCAAGCCGGGATTATTGTCCACAGGGATTTCGCGATAAGCGACACCCTTGCTATCCAGCAGCTGCTTGGCGCGAATACAGTAGGGGCAGAAACGGGTGGTATAAATGACAACATTCTGCATGACAAAACTCCGTCAAACTGATACTTCAGGTTAACCTTTGCCTTTAACGACAGGCAGGTTCTGGTTAGCCCACTCGCTCATTCCGCCCTGCAGGCGACGCACTTGGAAACCTTTCTGTTTCAGCATGCGCCCCACCGGGCCGGCGTGCTGCCCCATCTTGTCAGCGACAATAATGGTCTTGTTTTTAAACGGTTCCAGCTCGGCAATGCGCTCAGCCACATCCCCGTGGGGAATATGCAGGGAGTCGACAATATGACCGGCAGTGAACTCGCTGCGATCGCGAATATCCAGCACCTTGGCCCCGTCGCTATTGATCAGCTTGGTCACTTCATGAAGTGATGCCGGCTCGCCAGACTTGAATCGCTCAGTCAAAACAAATGCGTAAAGCAATGCCACAAGCAGGCCGACCAACAGCCACTGCTCAGCTAAAAAGTCGAGAAAATCCACTTCGCCCCCAAAATCCTCAAGTGGTAATCAATAGGGCGCTACGGCGCCCAATGCCGGCGGGAGTATACACGATCATGGCGAAATTCTAATCAACCAAATCCCTCCGCCCCAGCCTCTTTGTAATCCGGCTTAAGCTAAATAACATGGTGAAATACCAGCCCCACAGGTTAAAATCCGCGTCCGCAATTTAACCCTTGGAAGAGGAATACTGTCGCTATGGCCGCTACGCAAGCCCCGCAAAAACGCCCCCTGGTCCTGCTGATTCTGGACGGCTTCGGCCACAGCGACAATCCCGAGCACAATGCGATTCACGCAGCCAAGTCTCCGGTCTGGGACAATATCTGGGCGACCTGCCCAAAAACCCTGATCCAGACCTCCGGGATGGCGGTGGGCCTGCCCGATGGACAAATGGGCAACTCGGAAGTCGGCCATATGACACTGGGTGCCGGTCGAGTGGTCTACCAGAACTTTACCCGGATCAACAAAGCCATCCAGGACGGCGACTTCTTCCGCAATACCGCTTACACCACTGCGGTCGATAAGGCTATCGCCAACAACGGCGCCGTCCATATTATGGGACTCCTGTCCGAAGGCGGCGTACACAGCCACGAAGACCATATTGTCGCCATGATAACCCTGGCGGCACAGCGCGGCGCCCGCGCTATTTATGTACACGCATTTCTCGATGGCCGCGACACCCCACCGCGCAGTGCCGAACCCTCTCTGGCGCGCCTGATGCAGGTGTGTGACTCCGTCGGCAATGCCCATATGGCTACCCTGGCCGGGCGCTACTTCGCCATGGATCGCGACCAGCGCTGGGAGCGCACTGAGTCCGTTTACGACATGCTGACCCTGGGTACAGCAGAGCACAGTGCCAGTGATGCCCTGGCAGGACTGGCCTCGGCCTATGAGCGCGGTGAAAACGATGAGTTTGTCGCGCCAACGGTGATTGGCGAGCCCGCTCCCATCCAAGAAGGCGATGCCCTTATCTTTATGAATTTCCGCCCGGATCGCGCGCGCCAGTTAACCCGCGCTTTTACCGAGCAGGACTTCAGCGGCTTCGAGCGCAAAGCCAAACCGCAACTGGCGGACTTCGTTATGACCACCGAATACGCTGCCGATATCCACGCCAGCTGTGCCTTCCCTCCAGAAAACCTGGTCAACTCCCTCGGCGAGTACTTGTCTGCAGAGGGCAAAACCCAGCTGCGCATCGCCGAGACAGAGAAGTACGCCCACGTTACCTTCTTCTTTAGCGGCGGCCGCGAAGAGCCCTACAACGGCGAAACCCGCGAACTGATCAAGTCACCGGATGTGGCCACCTACGACCTGCAACCGGAAATGAATGCACCAATCGTCACTGACAAACTGGTAGCGGCGATTGAGAGCGGCGAGTACGACGCCATTATCTGCAACTACGCCAACGGCGATATGGTCGGCCATACCGGTGTTTTCGAGGCGGCAGTAAAAGCCGTCGAAGCCCTGGACCAGTGTGTAGAGCGCGTCGTAAACGCCGCTCTGGCTGCCGGCGGCGAAGTGCTGATAACTGCCGACCACGGCAATGTGGAAGAGATGTTCGACGCCAACTCCGGCCAAGTTAGCACCCAGCACTCCACTCTGCCGGTGCCTTTTGTTTATATCGGCGAGCGCAATGTGCAAATGTGTGACGGAGGTAGTCTGGCGGATGTAGCACCAACCATGTTAGCGTTGATGGATCTGCCACAACCGGCGGAAATGACCGGCCAAAGTTTGGTAAAAATGGACTGATGAAAACTCTCGTACTCTTCCTGATCGCCCTGATTTCCCTGCCCGCCTGGAGCCAGGCAGAGGGAGATGAGCAGGCGCGCCTGGCGCAAATCAAGCAACGCATTGAGTCCCTGCAACAGGAACTCAACCAGGTGCGGGGCCAGCGCGACCAATTGCTCAAGGATTTGGAAGAGAACGAGAAAGATATTTCTGGGCTGCACCAGCGCATAGACAAGATCAAACAGGATATGCGCAGCCGCTCGGACAAGCTGCGCGAACTCCAGCAGGAACAACAGCAACTGCAAGAGTCGCGACGAAGTATGCAGCGGCGGGTCGAGCAGGAGATCGCCGCCGCATACCGACTAGGCCGACAGGAGCAGATCAAGCTCCTGCTCAACCAGCAAGATCCACAGAACGTCGCCCGCCATCTCCGCTACCACGATTACTTCCTCCAAGAACGCAGCCGCATCATAGACACTTACCTGGAAACCCTCACCTCACTGGAAACCGTATCCGCTTCCATTGAGCACGAGCGCGAGACCCTGAAAGCGGAGCGAGAGCAGCTGCAGAAACGCCAGAGCAAACTGCGCGTCGCACAGCAGAATCGCAAGGACACGCTGGATAAACTGGCGGTGCGGCTCTCCGATGGCAGCGGTGAACTCAAGCAGCTCAAAGGAGATCGCACACGCCTGCAAAAATTGATCGACGAAGTAGGTCGCGCCATCGCCTCACTGGTAAACCCCAGCGAGCAAAAGCCCTTTGCGCGCCAGCGGGGCAAGATGCAGTGGCCTGTTGATGGCCGCCGCGCCAATGCCTATGGACAGCGCCGCGCCAATGGCATCACTTGGAAAGGTGTCACCTTGCGCGCCAATGAAGGGGAGCCGGTGCGGGCAATCCACCGCGGCCGCGTGGTTTTCTCCGATTACCTGCGCGGCCACGGCATGCTGGTTATCCTGGATCATGGAGAGGAGTACATGAGTCTCTACGCCCACAACCAGTCCCTCACCCGCAATATTGGCGAGTGGGTGGAAAGTGGTGACACCATCGCTCGGGTTGGCAATAGCGGTGGACTCAGCCATAGCGGTGTTTACTTCGAAATTCGCCACCGGGGTAAAGCGCAGGACCCTACAGTTTGGTGCCGCTCCTGATCGGAGCTGGCACAGAGGGCATAATACGAGGCGTAAAATCCCGGGCATTTTCCACGCACCCGTTATAGAGCCCCCTCGCAAATCACAGCGATCGGGATTACACACCCGCCTAATGCTCTCCACTTCATCTCACGACTCCCGCCGCTGTGCTAATTAAATGAGAAAGCACCACGACGAAAAGCTGCGGAGTAGCGGCTTTTTTATCGCCAAAAGAGAATAAGAGCGGGAGCCAACCCAGGTGTAAGACCCCTGGGCTTATGACGACTAAGATCGTGACACTGTAGAATTTGGCGTCCGCTTAGAATCCCTGCCAATCTCTGCGGTCTACACTTTCGCAAAGCAGCGAAGAAATAAGGCAGAGGTCACAACAACATGTTTATCCCCAAGGCGCTGACAACCCTGATCGGCGCAGCCGCTCTGACAGCCCTGCCTTTAATGGGTTTGACCGACGGCGATAGCCATTCCCAGGTGGCTGCAGACACTGAAGCCCGCCTGCCGCTGGAAGATCTGCGCAGCTTTGTCAAAGTTTTCGAGCAAATTCGCCAGGGCTATATCGAGGAAGTGGACGACCGCACCCTGCTGGAATACGCCATCAAGGGCATGCTACAAGGCCTAGACCCGCACTCCTCCTACCTTGATCGCCGATCCTTTGACGATTTACAAGCCAACACCACCGGTGAGTTTGCCGGCCTCGGGATCGAGGTGGGCATCGAAAACGACCATATCACCGTCGTCACCCCCATGGACGACACCCCCGCCTCCCGCGCTGGCCTCAAGGCCGGCGATGTCATACTGCGCTTGTCGGGCAAATCCATGAAGGGCGTGAGCCTGGATGAAGCGGTGGAGTGGATGCGTGGGCCCAAGGGCAGCAGTGTCACCCTGACCATCGCTCGCAAAGGTTTTAAAGAACCTTTCGATGTCACTCTCAAGCGGGACACCGTGCGTGTGCGCAGTGTGCGCAGCAAAGTCCTCGATGATAGCTACGGTTACCTGCGCATCAGCCAGTTCCAGCTGGACACCGGCGCCGATGTGGCCGACGAGCTGATCAAGTTGCAGAAGAAAGGCGCACTTAAAGGGCTGGTTATCGACCTGCGCAACAACCCCGGTGGCGTGCTGCAATCCTCGGTGGAAGTAGCGGATGCATTTTTGGAAGAGGGTCTGGTGGTCTACACCGAAGGTCGCAATGAAGCCGCCAACCTGAGCTATTCCGCCGAGCCGGGCGATTTAACCGAAGGCGCTCCGCTGGTTGTATTAATCAACGCGGGCTCCGCCTCTGCAGCGGAAATTGTCGCCGGCGCCCTACAGGACCACCGCCGCGCAGTGGTGATGGGCACCGACAGCTTCGGCAAGGGATCGGTACAAACCGTAATCCCTATCAATAATGAGCGCGCCATTAAGCTGACAACCGCGCTCTACTTCACTCCCAATGGCCGCTCAATCCAGGCCCAGGGCATCACACCGGATATCGTGGTAGAGCGGGTGAAAGTCACCAGGTTGGACGACTCTCCCAGACCCACTGAAGCGGATTTGGCAGGGCATCTGGACAACGGTAACGGTGGTGCCGACCGGACTTCTGAAGACCGCTCGAGAGAACAGGAAGCACGGGAAGACTGGATGGATCGCGACAATCAAATCTTCGAAGCCCTCAATGTACTCAAGGGCCTCAATCTCTACGCTCACAGGGACAGGGGTTTGCGCGAGCGCCTTGCCCGCGCAGACGAACAGCAGTAAGCAGAGTGCGGCGGGCCCAAGGCCCGCCGTGCAAGACCTACACCTTCCTACAAGCGCATTTCAATCCCCGCGCTATGCATAAATGCTTTCGCTTCGGCAATGGTGTATTCGCCAAAGTGAAAAATACTCGCAGCCAATACCGCATCCGCACCGCCGTGCAATACGCCATCCGCCAGGTGCTGTAGATCTCCCACACCACCGGAAGCAATGACTGGCACTTGAACCGCCTCAGTAACTGCCCGGGTCAGGGCCAGGTCAAAACCGTTCTTGGTGCCGTCGCGATCCATACTGGTCAGCAGGATTTCGCCGGCACCGTATTCGGCCATCTGCCGAGCCCAGGCCACTGCATCAATGCCAGTGGGCTGGCGCCCGCCATGAGTGAAGATCTCCCAGCGACCCTCTCCCACCTGTTTGGCATCAATAGCCACCACAATACACTGGCTGCCAAAGCGCTCGGCGGCCTCGCGTACAAACTCGGGATTTTTCACTGCCGCTGAATTGATTGCAGTCTTGTCCGCACCGGCATTCAGCAGATTGCGGATATCTTGCAAGGTGCGCACACCGCCGCCAACAGTAAGGGGGATAAACACCTCGTGGGCCATTTTCTCCACGGTGTGCAGGATGGTATCGCGCTGCTCATGGGTGGCGGTGATATCGAGGAAAGTGACTTCATCCGCGCCCGCTTCGTTGTAGCGGCGGGCAATTTCCACCGGGTCGCCGGCATCGCGGATATCGACAAAGTTAACGCCCTTCACCACGCGGCCGTTGTCCACATCCAGACAGGGAATAATACGTTTCGCCAGAGCCATTATTTGTTCCGTTGGTCGCAAAGCTGCTGCGCTTCGCGCAGGTTCAACTTGTCTTCGTAGATCGCCCGGCCGGTAATCGCACCGTAGATTTCACCGGCATCCAACAGCTGTTCGATATCCTCAATGCTGCTAACACCGCCAGAGGCAATAATAGGCACCTGCACTGCTCGAGCCATTTCCAGGGTCGCCTCAATATTGACGCCTTGCATCATGCCGTCGCGGGCAATATCCGTATAAACAATAGAGCTGACGCCACAATCGGCAAAGCGCTTGGCCAGTTCTGTCGCCTTCAGTTCGGAGACCTCAGCCCAGCCCTCGGTAGCCACCAAACCATCTTTAGCATCGAGCCCGACAATAATATGGCCCTCGAACTCGCGACACGCCTCTTCCACCAGCTTGGGATTTTTTACCGCCGCAGTGCCGATAATCCCCCACTGCACGCCGGCATCCAGATAGCGCTCGATAGTGTGCAAATCGCGAATGCCTCCGCCAATTTGCACCGGTAAATCGGGAAACTGTTTGGCGATAGCAGTTACCGCTTCACCGTTCACCGGATTGCCGGCGAAGGCACCATTCAGGTCCACCAGGTGCAGGCGCTTGGCTCCCTCGTTCACCCAATGCTGGGCTGTCGCCAGGGGATCATCGGAAAATACAGTGGCGTCATCCATCTCGCCCTGGCGCAGGCGCACGCATTGGCCGTCTTTTAAATCAATCGCGGGAATTACAATCATGTCTTTTCTTACGTCGGCAGTAATTTCAGTGTGATCGGTGAGCTGGGCCTATTGGGCCCGGCCGTTCCAGTGGACAAAGTTCTTTAGCAGCTGCAAGCCAGCCTCGGCACTCTTCTCCGGGTGGAACTGGGTGGCGAAGATATTCTCCCTGGCAACTGCGGCAGCCAGGGGAATGCCGTATTCGGTTTGCCCGGCAATATCCGGATTTTCAGCAGCCGGCACATAGTAGCTGTGGACAAAGTAGAAACGGCTGCCATCGGCAATATCGGCCCACAAGGGGTGCGGCTGACGCTGCTGAACGCTATTCCAGCCCATATGGGGCACCTTGAGCCGTTCAGCACTCTGCGCCGGGGGAATGTTGTCGCCGAAGAATTTCACCGGCTCCGGGAAAATCCCCAGGCAATCAACGCCATTATTCTCCTCGCTGTGGTGCATCATAATCTGCATACCCACACAGATACCCAGCACCGGGGTACCCACACTGATGGCCTCGCGAAGCAGCGGCGAAAAACCCGCCTCGACAAACCCTGCCATACAATCCCGAATGGCACCCACACCGGGCACCACCAGGCGCTCTGCGCCCGCAGCCTGCTCCGGCGTCTGCGCCAGCACCACCTCGGCCTCCGGCGCCACCTTGTTCAGGGCGCTGGCCACCGAGTGCAGGTTGCCCATACCGTAATCGAGTACTGCAATCTTACCCATCACAAGACTCCTTTGGTGGAGGGCATAGTGCCGGCCATACGGGGGTCCGGGGTCAACGCCATACGCAGGGCGCGGCCAAAGGCTTTAAATACAGTTTCCACCTGATGGTGAGCGTTGTGACCCCGCAGGCAATCAATATGTACGGTTACCAGCGCGTGATTGACGAAGCCCTGGAAGAACTCAAAAAACAGTTCGGTATCAAAATTGCCGATCCGCTTCTGGGTGAAAGGCACATCCATAACCAGGCCGGGCCGGCCGGAGAAGTCGATTACGACCCGGGAAAGCGCCTCATCCAATGGGACATAGCTGTGGCCGTAACGGGTCATCCCCTTTTTATCTCCCAGCGCTTCGGTAATGGCTTTGCCCAGGGTAATGCCGATATCTTCCACCGTATGATGGTCATCGATATGAATATCGCCATCGCAGCTAATGTCCATGTCGATCATGCCGTGGCGGGCAATTTGATCGAGCATATGCTCCAGGAAAGGAACCCCAGTCGCGAACTTGCCATGACCTTGGCCGTCCAGGTTAACGCTGACTTGAATCTTGGTTTCCAGGGTGTCACGGGTGACGCTAGCTGTACGCATCGAAAGCGATCCTTATTTGCACGATAAGACAGAGGGCGCAAATTATAGGATGAATGACACCCCCTGTGGTTCTCTAGTGTCAGATGAAACTTGATTCGTATTTGTTTAGCCCTATCATGCACCGCATGGTTACTCTAACGCGCCGAAAATCCCATTACTGGGCCAGCCTGTTCCTGTTACTCGCCGTAGTAGCAGCTCAGCCGCTGTGGGCGGAGCACTTTCACCTGGGCAACACCCAGGTAGAGATGTGTGACCTGTGTTGCATGCATTCACCTGCAGCACTCGGCAGCGAGCCATTGCTCGTACAGGCTGAGCCCCAAAGTCACTATGAACGGCCCTCTGCGCCAACCGCGCGCGATTGCCAGCCAGAGCGCCAGAGTGCGCGCGCCCCTCCCTTCTTCCTGTCACTCAGCTAACACCCAAAAACCGATATTTTTTAGTGAATGCCCGCGCTGGAGCGCGTATGGCATTGTCCGCCTGTGACAGGAATAAAAAACAATGACTAAGTTCAATACTTTGGCCCTGGCTATTGCCAGCTTGGCCGTGCCCGCTATTTGCGCCGCAGAAGACAGCAACAAACTGGAAGAAGTTAACGTCACCGTATCTCCCCTGGATAAGCCCGCCGACGCAGTAGCTGCCCCGGTATCGGTGCTCTCCGGCGAGACCCTGCGCAAAGCCGCTTCCGCCACCCTGGGCGAAACCCTGAAGAACCAGCCGGGAGTGGCCAACGCCTCCTTTGGCAGTGGCGTGGGCCTGCCGGTTATTCGCGGCCAGAGCGCCAACCGGGTGAAGATCCTGAACGACAACCTGGATGTCTCTGACGCCTCCAACACCAGCGCCGATCACGCCGCTAGTATCGAACCTCTACTGGCGGAGCGCATCGAGATACTGCGCGGACCGGCGGCACTGCGCTACGGCAGCGGCGCTATCGGCGGGGTGGTAAATATTATCGACGGTCGCATCCCCACTGAGGTACCCGAGGAAGTTGAAGGCGCGGTTGAGATGCGCCACGACACTGCCAACAGCCAGGATGCCTCGGTATTCCGCTTTACCGGCGGTACCGGGCAGCTGGCCTGGTACTTCGACGGTGTCTATCGCGAAAACGACGACACGGAAATCCCCGGCCTCGCTATTGTCGAGCACGAGGAACATGAAGAGCACGACGAGGACGAAGGCGAGCACGAGGAAGAGTTCAACACCGACGGCTTCGTCGGCAACACCAATGCCCGCGCTCACAGCTACAGCGGCGGTGTTTCCTGGATTACTGAAAGTGGCTACATCGGCCTGTCAGTAAACAAGCTGGAAAACAACTACGGTATCCCCCTCGGCACTCACGAGCACCACCACGATGATGAGGAGCACGACGAGGACGATCACGAGGAACACGAAGAGCATGAGGAGGAGAGCGAAGCCGAAGCTGTGCGTATCGATATGGCGCAGACTCGCTACGACCTCAAAGGCGAGCACCGCTTCAACAGCAACTATTGGGACAAGCTGCGCCTGCGTATCGGCTATAACGACTATAAGCACGTAGAGCTGGAAGAAGGTGAACCCGGTACCCGCTTTACCAATGAAGCCTGGGAAGGTCGCTTGGAAATCACCCACGACAACGATAGTGAGTGGCGTGGTGCTTACGGCCTGCAATTGTCCGACAAAGACTTTGCTGCAGTGGGCGACGAAGCCTTTATCCAGCCCTCCCGCACCCGCAGCGCCGGCCTCTTCACCATGAAGGAACGCGAGTGGGGCAACTGGCACCTGGACCTGGGCGCGCGTATTGAGCGTGTCGATATCGATCCGGAGACCTCAGAGGATCGCGACTTCAATCTGTTCAGCACCAGTGCCACTCTGCAGTACTTCCTGCAAGAGCACCAACATATCAGCGTCGGCGCCACCCACTCCGAGCGCGCCCCGGTAGCCGAAGAGCTGTTCGCCGACGGTGAGCACCTGGCCGAGTCGCGCTACCTGATCGGTAACAGCGACCTGGACAAAGAACGCTCTTTAAACCTGGAACTGGGCTATCACCACCACAACGAAGCGGCCAGTGGCTGGCATGCAGCGCAGATTGAAGCCAGCGTCTTCTACAACCGCATCGGCGATTACATCTACGCGCAAAACACCAATGAGTTGTTTGAAGAAGAGCTGCCCATCTACGCCTATGGCAACCGCGATGCCACCTTCTACGGTGCTGAAGCCTCGGTGAAATTTCCCCTGCGCAGCAACTTCTACCTGACTCTGTTTGGCGATGTTGTGCGCGCGAGCTTCGACGAAGATATCGCCGGTGAGAGTTCCGATGTGCCGCGCATGCCTCCCCTGCGCCTGGGTCTCGCCCTGGGAGCAGAGTACGACCAGTGGGGTTGGGAATGGCGCACAGTCGAAGCTGCGGACCAGGATCGCGCTGGCGCCTACGAAGAAGAAACCGACGGCTATACCCGTATGGACCTGAGTGCCCACTACAACTTCAACATCGGCAGCAGCGACGCGGTGATCTTCGCCAGCGCCCGCAACCTGCTCGACGAAGAAATTCGCAACTCCACCTCACTACTGCGCGACTACGCTCCTGAAGCTGGTCGTAGCGTCGAAGCCGGTGTGCGGTTTATTTTCTAATAAACACCTGCTTCAATGGCCCCGCAGTGCTTTCCCAGCCTCGCGGGGCTGCATCTCCTACAATTCCGGCATAACCTATTTGTAGAAGTGCGCGGGAACATCGAGCCGCGCTGCGGCGTCATATGCGTGACACCACACGACAAATACACAGGGACAATGCTCTCCATGGCCTGGATAAAGCGCACTTTTATCGCACTTTTAATCGTTTTCCTGCTACTCGCTGGCGCCGTCGCCTGGCTGTTAGCAGGACTCGACATCAACCAATACAAACCCCAGTTAGAAAAACTCGCTGCCAAGCAAGGCATCTCCCTGCAACTGGAAGGTGATATCGGCTGGCAACTGTGGCCCAAGCTCGGCCTGCAACTTGAAGATGTACAGCTGGCACCATTAAAGCTACCAAAACAAACTCTGGTGAAAGCAGAAAAAATTGCCATTGGCGTGGCCCTCAAGCCACTACTGCAACGCAAAGTAGAGGCTGAGGAGATAGTCCTGGTAGCTCCGCAAATTGAGCTCACCGTCGACAAAGAAGGGCGCGGCAACTGGGAGCTGATCAGCGAGGCCCTGGAAGCTCAGAGCAAGCAACCTCCCAAACTCTCTATCCCCAAGGAACAGGAAGAGCCATCACAACAACAGGTCGACCTGAGCCTGCAAAAGCTGCGTATCGAGAAGGGCGTGGTGCTCTACAGCGATGCCCAGACTAACAAAGAGTACAAAGTCCAAGACCTGCAGGTAAGCGTTATTAACCTGGTGCCGGGTGGCGAACCGGGCAAACTCACTGCCGCAGCAGACCTTACCGGCAGCGACCTCAAACACCCACTGAAGCTAAAAATTGATAGTACCCTCGCTCTGGACGAGGGCCTCAATGGGCTGCGCCTGCAACCGCTACAAGTAGACCTCACCTCTGAGAACAGCGCCAAGGCCAGCCTACATATGCGCGGCTACCTGCGCAGGGACAGCAACACCCAACCCTGGCGTATACAACTAAACGTCAACGCCAATGCCGACCCTCTGCGCCCCTGGTTTGAACTGACGGGCACAGAAATCGATACCCGCGATAAAGCGGCACTGCAAAAGCTGAGTATCGAAGCGAGCGTGGAAGGTACCGAGCAAAAGCTCGACCTGACACCGCTGCAATTGAAACTGGACGACGTCACCTTTAGCGGCAACGCCCAATTGCGCAACGCAGAAATGCCCGGGCTGGACCTGAACCTGCGCGGCGGCGCCTTTAACCTGGATAACTACCTGCCCCCTTCGAACGAAGATGAAGCTGGAGCCGCTTCGGCGGAACAAACCGAGGGAGTGGAAGCACAGAGTGCCCAAGCTCCCGCCGCTGAAAGCAAAAAGCAGGGAGAGCAGGCGACAAAGAGTGATCAAACTGAAACCGCAGAAAAACCAAAGAGAACAGTAGCTGCCAAGCCGCCTGCGGCAGAACCCCTGCCACTGAGCGACCTGCGCGGCTTCAACGCCAATATCAGCCTGGCACTGGACCAACTGCAAGCCGCTGACCTGCAAATGGACAGCCCGGAAATCCAACTCACTGTGGATAACGGCCTCTACCGACTGCAAAAATTGAGTGCCGATATCTATGGTGGCCAGCTGAACACGAATGGCCAGCTCAACGCTCGCGCCCAGTCCGCCGAGGCGCAGATGCGCGGCGGTCTCACCAATGTGGATATCGGCAAGGTCCAAGCTGCCCTCTTCCCCAGTGAAGACGTCCAGCTGGCTGGGGAAGCCAGCGTTAACTGGAGTGCCAGCACCAAAGGTAAAACATCCACAGCCTTAGAGAAAAACCTGCGCGCCTCCGTTGAGGTTTCCAGCAAGGAAATGTCGATTTCTCCATTCAACCTGGAGAAAAACATGTGCCAGCTGTTCAGCTACGCGGAAAATACCGAAATGCCCACCCGGGACTGGCCCAATAGCACCGGACTGCAGGACCTTCGCGCCACCATCGCGGTGAAAGGCGACCAGGTAGATGTGAGCGAAATTCTCGCCGGTATCGAAAATATCGCCCTGACCGGTGACGGAGAGGTGGACCTGAAGAAACAGGACTTCGACTTCAAGCTCGGCTTGGCCCTGGTGGGCGAGAGCACCTCCGCCGACGGCTGTACCGTGCGCAACAAGCGCTGGCGCAACCGCCCGCTGCCACTGCGCTGCAAGGGCGACTTCGACGATGTGAACATCAGCACTTGTAAACCCGACAGCCGCCGCCTCGACGACTTGCTGCGGGAAGAACTGAAGCACAAAGCCGAAAAGAAATATGGCGATAAAGTTGAAGAAAAGGTCGACGAGCTGAAAGAAAAATTGAAAAATCTCTTCGGCCGCTAAGGCCCCGCTAAAGTGCACCGGGGTCCACCCGGTGCACAACTCCAGCGTTCAACCACAGATTCCAGCCCGCAGTATCCCCATGACCCCAAAGCAGTTCCAAAATGCCGTCCTGAAATGGTTCGACAAACACGGGCGCAAAGACCTGCCCTGGCAGCAGGACATCAATCCCTATCGGGTTTGGGTGTCCGAAATCATGCTGCAACAGACCCAGGTCACCACGGTGATTCCCTACTTTGAGCGCTTTATGCAGAGCTTCCCCACCCTGGAAAGCCTCGCCCGCGCGCCTCAGGACAAAGTCCTGGCTCACTGGAGCGGCCTCGGCTACTACGCCCGCGCCCGCAACCTGCACAAGTGTGCCCAGACGGTGCTGGAGGAATACGGCGGGGAGTTTCCCCAGGACGTAGAGGAACTGACCGAATTGAGCGGGATAGGCCGCTCCACCGCTGGCGCTATTGCCAGTATCAGTATGGGACTCAGGGCACCGATCCTCGATGGCAACGTCAAACGGGTGCTGGCCCGTTTTCACGCCGTGGAGGGCTGGCCCGGACAGACAGCGGTTGCCAATCAACTGTGGCAACTGGCCGAGACCTACACCCCGAACCAACGCGTTAACGACTACACCCAGGTGATGATGGACCTGGGTGCCACCCTGTGCACCCGCTCGAAACCACGCTGCGAGGAGTGCCCGGTGAAAAAATCCTGTGTGGCTCACGCCCAGGGCAATCCACAGGATTTCCCCGGCAAGAAACCGCGCAAGGAAAAGCCGGTGCGCAGCACCACCCTGCTCTTGCTTGAACACAAAGGTGAGATCTACCTGGAACAGCGCCCGCCCAGCGGCATCTGGGGCGGACTCTGGAGCCCGCCTGAAGCCGACAATAGCAGCGACTGGCTCAAGGCAAAGCGCTGGCGTGCCAGTGACATCCAGCCCCTACCGACCCTGCGACACACCTTCACTCACTTTCACCTGGATATTTCCCCGGTGTGGGTACAACTGAGCAAAGTCCCTGCACAGGTGGCGGAGAGCGGCGCTGGCTGGTATAAACTGCGGCGTTTAAACCGCCCTCGTGCGGCCCAGGAACTGGGGCTACCCGCCCCTATCGTGAAGCTGGCAAAACAACTACTGGCGCTGCAGGCTCCCCTGCTCACGCCGACCACTGCCGACTAAAACCAGGAGGAGTCCATGTCCAGAACCGTATTCTGCCGCAAGTACCAAGAGGAATTGGAAGGTCTGGATGCACCGCCCTTTCCCGGCCCCAAAGGCATGGATATCTTCGAGAACGTTTCCAAAAAAGCCTGGCTGGAGTGGATGTCCCACCAGACCATGCTGATTAACGAAAAGCACCTGAACATGATGGAACCCTCAAGCCGCGCCTACTTGAGCGAGCAGATGATGAAGTTCTTGAGCGGCGAGGAATACGACGCAGCCGACGGTTACGTTCCGCCGGAACAGCAGTAACACAAGGCCCCGAAGCTTCCCCGGCAAAGAAAAAAAACTTTTTTATAATCAAGGGGTTGACTCTGACCCGGGGAAGGGCTTTAATACGCGCCTCGCGACGCAGGGGAAGCCCAGCAAGATCGCAAAGCCCGGATAGCTCAGTCGGTAGAGCAGGGGATTGAAAATCCCCGTGTCGGTGGTTCGATTCCGCCTCCGGGCACCATATTAAAAAGCCTCATCCGCAAGGATGGGGCTTTTTTTATGCTTGATTCACAATGAAACTCCAGCTTTCAAATCTAGGGCATACTTATTAATCACCCACCCTTCTGCTACGCTTGCCTGCTTTTCATCCAGCCCTGTTAACCCCACCAATCCCCATTTCACCTTAAAAATTCTTTTTGCTTTTAACTCATTAGGACTGGAAAGCTTACCCCTCGACCCACTTCCCCCACCCGCTTCATGAGTCCTTTCACCCCTTCTACTTCAAAGTGCGGCTTTTTAAGGGATTGCTTTATTTCTTCTCGACCTCATTAATTATTGGATTATGCTTGATGGAAACCCTCCCTTTTTCATCTATTCTGACAATTACTTTTGCTAGTAAGGCCCTACCACACCTTAGCGCTAAGTGACATCTAACTTAAGGAGCACCTATAATAAGTATTATCTGGGCAAATTAATGTTTAATTATCTCCGCTCTTGAAAATAGAAACTGTGAGAAAATATTACCTATTTTGACCATTAACAATGAATCAATTTTCAACTAGAAAAATATCTGAAGAATAGTAACTTAGCCTTTATACCAACCTCTATATTTCAACAATTAGACGGGATGGATCAGAACAATGACACTCAAAGAAATATCTCTCCTTATATTTGTCACTTCCCCCTCTTTATCTACTGCATGTGCGCCAATCATTCAAAAGAAGATCGCTATTCCCCCACTGTCTCCAGATAAAGAATTTACATACGTATACCCAAAACCTGAAAAAGATTATTTTATTCAGAAAATTGAAAATTCTAGTAATATCGCTATTGTTGAAATCCATGTTGATCATCATTACACCAACCATCCATACGACGCACAAACTGGCTTTATAGTTTTATATGGATGGGGAGATCCACAGCCTAAATTCATTAGCGTTCACCGGCAAGGATCAAGCTGTGGGAAACCGGAAAAAATAGAAGCAAACTCAAGATATGTAGCTATCTTTGAGAAAAATAAAAACCCAATACTAATCCCTCTTAAAGAGGCCGAAGAATCTATCAGGTTTCTTGGCAAGCCAGAATATATGCATACATCCGTTGGTCTTTTACCAAGAGAATTGTAACCACAAAAGAATACAACATGAAGAACTATATACTAGTTGGCACAGCCTCTTTAATGCTTATTTTATTCTCATCAATTTACAGCTTTCTATTCGGAAAAGAAGGCAATGACAACATCCTCAATGGAGCCCGAGCACTAGCTCAAGAACATGCAACCAATGAATTAAAAAATAACAATTTAACCTTGATGGCAGAAAGCTACATGGGAAGCAAAATAGCGAATATCCCAGGTTTAGATGAAGAAAAATATCTAAACTGCTTATCCACTTTAGTAAGCTTGAAATTTTATAAAGACAATGCTGACTTTGAGCCTAATCTTACAGAACCTGAAAAAATTCAACAATTAAAATACACCCCAGAAAAATCGCGCCACTACGCTGTAACATTCAACGAAGTTAAACTTTCTGCAATAAGAAGGCACCCTGATATTAATTGTATTTTTTAAAGATAAATATCAGCTTAACAGTATTTTGAACCATTTCACTTCCCTTTCCTAATCATCTCAGCCTGTAACTTTTCGGCCAATACCATTTCAATCACAAATATCAAGCGTAAGATAGATATTTAATTGGACCAACACCCTACCTACTGTAGAATGCGCGGCTTTTTGCACCTAAGCAGTGAACCACAAAAAAGTTATAGCTAAGTTTCAGAGGTATATATGCCAGCAGGGAAGCCGAATAAGGGTGTTCATTTTATTTATGGAAGTATCATTGCTCTTATTGTTTTGAGCTTTTGTTTTTTACTCTATAAAAGTGAAAGTAATGGTTCCCTACGGGTGAAAATAGGAAACAATGAGCTGGAACTACAAATTGATGATAACAACCAATCAGTTTCAATTCGAGCCTTACTCGATAAGCTGTTCCAAAATGAGGAAGCAAGTCGTGAATCCAAGGCCCTATTAAAGGAATTTGGTAATTTCTATTTGCCGACCGATCCTGAACTTATTGGAGAGATTGAAAAGCAGCCCGTCAAGTCGCAAGTCTCCCGACGTTTGCGGGAGCTCCTCTATGGGTTAAAGGGCCCCTTCGATCGACAAGCTCACAGCTACTACGATGTTGAAAGCTTGCAGGTTATCGACGCAATTAGCGGTCTGGAGTTTAACCATCCAGTGTCTAAAGGACTACGAGAAATGTTGATCTATAGACGTGGCCCCTTTGAAGAAAGATCCAAAGATGTACTGCTAAGCGTTCCCGCAGGCAATAGTATTCCATCAGGAAGAGCGGCATCCTGTCGCGGCAATGATTTTTTCAGGCGGGAAATTCGTATTTTTAATACTCAGCGAACAAATTCAATTTCCGTCTTTGTCAGCGGTAGTTTTCCTTGTACTGCTGACACTTCCAATGACATACATCGGCTAATTCAACTTTCCTATGCCGATATGAAGAACCTATTGGGAGATTCTCCTGTGGGAGCCAAGGAGCCCGCCCTTGCTGAGATCATGATGAATATCAATTAATTGGTGGAAGTTCAGCCGTCAGGCAGTTCATCCTCTCGCATTCATCCTTATTACTGCTAACCTTGAGCCTGCTAAGGAATAAGAATAAGGAGATTCAAAACATGGCCCAACCATTTCACCTTGAGCGTTTTGTGACGGCGCAAGAAAGCTCTTATGAAAGTGCCCTGAGTGAGTTGCATAGCGGCCATAAGCGCTCCCACTGGATGTGGTATATATTCCCCCAGATCTCCGGCCTGGGGCACAGCGCGACATCCGAACATTTTGCAATTAAAAACCTGGATGAAGCCCGGGCTTACCTGGAGCACCCTGTGCTCGGCCCCAGGCTCAAAGAGTGCTGCAAGGAGTTATTGCAACTGAATAATTACTCCGCTTACCAGATATTCGGCTCACCGGATGATGTAAAACTTAAGTCATCCATGACGCTATTTTCTATCGCCGATCCCAAAGACAAGCTATTTGAAGAGGTGCTGGAAAAATACTATGAAGGACAGAAGGACCTTCGTACTTTCGAGATACTGAAAGTTCCTGTCCAACATTAGTTACCTGCAAGGGTGGAGCTTTTTTATGATCGGAAGGCTGGATGGCAATCATAATCTGAACCATTATATTGGCGTACAAACTGTAGTATCCATACTCACAGAATCTACCACTCTACCCGTATTAAATTTTCCTCATCATTTTAAGCCAAGCCGATCAGCACCTCTTCCCCCCTCCAAAGAAACTGTAAATCTACAGCCCACCTTAGAACTCTCTCCATTCGATTTCTAATTGTTTTTTAACAAGGCTATTCCTACTCCAGCCTTGGACTCTCAACTTTTCGAAATCAAGATTTGATACTAATGCATACAACTTGGACCTAGTCGATGTCTATAATGGTAACGGTAAATAAAATCCAAAGTTCAGCCAAATTAGTGACTTTCTATGGCACGAAGAGTCCCCAAAAAAATTGTCTTTATTGGCTCCAGTTCTATCTATGGAAAAGGTGATACAGAACTAGGCGGATTTGTTCAACGATTCCGGTTTCGGTTCGAAACTTTAGATCCCCATAATATAGTTTACGCTCTGGGAATATTCGGAGAGAACGCGAACTCTTTAGCCATAAGACTTTCCCGAGAACTGCCTCCAAGAAGGCCACACTTAATCGGGATATATCCTGGTTTCAATGATATTTGCCGTATCGGGGGACCAAAGGCTGAGAACTCTGTATCGCTGGACTCTTTCCGTCAAACAGTGCGACAGCTGTTACAAACGTCTAAAACCATCGCGCCGTCCTTCCTAATGACAGGCATTCCGTTCGATGAGCAACGAACTACTCCCTTTCGGAATAGTGATAGCTATTTCTATCAGGCTGATGCGAACCTTTATAACCAAGCTATGAAAGAATCTGCCACTGCCGAAATGATCCCCATACTGGAGTTTGACAATTTATGGCGATATCAGGAATTTATTACCCTTCTCTCAGAGGATGGCCTCCATGCAAATTCCAAGGGACATCAATTACTGTATGAACAGACTTGGGATTTTATCTCTAAAAATTACTTTTAGTATTTCTACATATTTTTTAATCAGATAAATTATAAGAAATATAAAGACTGGAACGATATTAAATAATTTATATTTGTTTTTTCATATTATAAAGATCACCCATACTTTACATATGCCAATTTTTCTCTATTTCAAGCTTCCTTTAGATACATTAGAAGTAATTAAGATTTGAAGGTGAAATATTCTATGGCCTTATCCGCATTGGCAGAAGAGGGCAGAACTTTATTTGATACAATCCTGGAGAAATACTACGAAGGTCAAAAAGACCCTCGTACTCTGGAAATTCTAGTTATGCCGCAATAGAAACCGGGAACCCTCATTTAAGCCATCACTTTAACAGTCAGGCCGTTTGGGCGGCTTCCTCCTCCAGGTTGTCGCTGCCTAACAAGCGGTCCATCACCAGACAGGCTGTCAGATCCCCGGTCACATTGACTGCGGTACGACACATATCCAGAATCCGATCCACCCCCAGAATCAGCGCAATACCTTCCGGCGGGACACCAATACCGGCCAGAATTGTCGCCAGGATTACGATACCGACACCCGGCGTACTGGGAGAACCAATTGAAGCGCCAACGGTAGTCACTGTCAGCCCCACTAGCTGCGCGGTTGTCAGGTCGATTCCATATACCTGAGTTAAGAACACCGCAGCGATTACCTGATAGAGCGCCGTGCCATCCATATTCACAGTAGCGCCCAGGGGCACAATAAATTTGGCGATGGATGGTTTTACTCCCAGGGGACTTTCTGCAACTTTCATTGACAGCGGCATTACCGCAGCAGAGCTGGATGTGGAGAATGCCAGTAGCTGCACTCCGCTAATTCTCTGCAAAAATGTGATCGGGCCGACGGAGGTCACCAGGGAAACAATGATCAGGTAAAAACTGAGAAGAATAAGTAACCCCAGAATTACGGTGCCCACATACACAGACATTCCCAGAATTGCAGTGAGACCAACGCGAATGGCGATATCTGCCAGAAGGCCAAATACGGCCAGGGGTGCAAACAGCATGGCCCAACCAACCACCTTAAGTGCCACCTCCTGAATAATGCCAAAAGCGTATACTGCGGTTTCCCGCTGCTTTTGCGGCAACAGCATCACTGCAACACCAATAAAAATCGCGTAGACCACCAGCTGCAACATATTGCGCATGGCGATACTTTCATTGAGGTTGGCGGGAATCAATTCAGCAATACGCTCGGGAAGCGGTTTGGTCTCCATCATCTGGGGGGCGCTCGCAACCTGTAACTCAGTGGCGGCGCTGAGCAGGGACTCATCGATATAGTCGCCGGGTTGGATCAACTGGACCAGGATAATGCCGATAATCACCGCAACAGTGGTAGTGCCGACAAAGTAGGGAGCGATGCGCAGCCCGACCCGTTTAAGCTGACTGACATTCCCGCTGCCACTGAGCCCCAGGATGATTGAAGACATAATCAGCGGTATCACCACCATTTGGATCATATTCAGAAAGATGGAGCCCGGCAGCTTAAACCAGCTGGCCAATGCCGCACTGAGATCCTGGCTCACCAGCGCGGCCCCTTCAGGAGATAGCAGCAGGCCGACAGTTAGCCCCAGGATCATGGCGACCACTATCTGCATCCACAGGCGAGTGCGCACCAGCACACCGAGGGATTCCACCATTCGGATCAGATAGAAATTTGTACCATTGCTCATTGTTGGTATTCCGAATTACCTGAAATAGTTAGAGGCATTATCTCCCAGGGCCATTAAGGAAACCTGACGGTCAGATCAAGTCCTGGGCTTATAAGACAGTTATTCGACGCCATTTATTGATATCCATACCAATAAGAGTGCTGAGGCTCTCTTCGTCTTTCACTATTTGAAGCAACAATCGGGCCTGAGTTAACGCCTGGGTGGTTCGGGAGGTCCCCGGTGGGAGAAATCGCACTGGCTTTGATTGCCGGTCAGGGCACAACCTCTCTCCCCTTTCAGGCAATGCAGGATATCGTTTTCTGCAGCTAGGTTGGCGTGGTAGTGATAGCCCAGGCCGGCAAACTCATGGCCACGGCATTCGTCCAGGTCATCGGGCTCGCGGCCATCGGCATTCTCCCGCGCATAGATCAGGTAGCCATCTATGGCGACACCGACAATCGCAGCATGGCTTGCGGCAGACGGGTAGGCTTGGCTGCAACCCAAGGCAGCGTGGTAGTGATAGCCCACGTGGGGGTTTACATGACCACCGCAGGCATCCACTGGCGCTAAGGTATGTGCACCTAAAATTGCACCAATGGGCGCGGCAATATCAAATTTAACCCCATTAAAAGCGACTCCATAACCGGAAAAACCATCGGGATTCTGCTTTGACTTGGCCTTGGTAGGCTGTACGGGGATCAGGTAGCGGGTATGAAAATCCGGGCCCATATAGCTGGCTAAACATTCCACGCAGTAATTATTGTATTGCGGTGCAACATCTGGCCGCGCGGCCATCTCACAGGCCTGCTTTGAATCGGTAACTTTTACCTCCCCAGTTTTGGGGTCGTATAGGCTCCATTTTGGATCAGAGAAAAAGGTCGCAGCATTTTTAACGAAAGGTCCATCAATCGGCTCTATCTGCTGCTTGATAAACATCATGCCGCCAGACGTAATTGGATCGACAACATTGCGTGGGCACCAGGGCCCTATTTTATGTTTGGGTTCAGCCTTTACCACAATCATCCAGCATTGGGTCTTGCGCCCCTCAGAGAGGGTGCAATCCACTTTTTTAATTTCCTCAACCAGTGCGTCTTTGGCAAATAAGTGGGGGATGCCCATTTGCTCGGTAAAATCGGAATGAGCGTAAACAGAAGAGTTCAAAAATATCAGCAGAAAAAATGCTACACGCATGGCGACCACTACCTGAACACTTGGAATGCTCAAGTTTAGCAGCGCTACCTCCCTCGCTAATTACTGGGAAATTGTTGTGCTAACAGGGCGCGAATCCACTTGTGCAAAGGGTCCTGACTGCTGCGAGTATGCCAGGCGGCAATCACATCAAACCCCGGGGGCTGTTCGACAATAGGCAGTGTTTTTAGTCGGGGATCAGGCAACAGTCGCGAGGGCAAAAAGGCAACGGTATTGGTAGAGGCAATGCACTCAGCTGCGGCGGCAAAAGAGGGGACAGACAGCACCACATTGCGCTCCAAACCAAACTGCTCAAACCAACTATCCGCCATGCCCCGCAGATCTCCCCTGGAAGGTGATACCACCAGCTGTGGCAAAGCCGCCAACTCTTCCATTTCCAAAGGCTGATTGGCGCTGTGCAGCATATCGGTGTGCTGACAACATACACAGACGTAGTGCTCCCGATACAACAACATGCTGGGGCTGTTATCCGGCACAAATCCCGGCGTGCTAAACACCAGATCCACTTCACCGGTTTGCAGTTGCTGGGCCATGCGATCAATCTCCAACTTAAGCACCACGACTTTTATATCCGGGGCCTGCTGACGCAGTTGCTTGAGGAGAACCGGCAGTACCACCCGCTGCTCAAAGTCTGTTGCACTGATGGTAAAGATGCCCCGATGCTGTGCCGGGTCAAATTCATCCGTACGCAGCAGCGCCGCGACATTGTTCAAGATCTCATCCAATTTGGGAGCCAGACGCTCGGCAAGAGGGGTGGGAATAACACCGTTGCTGGTGCGAATAAACAGCCGGTCATCAAAGATTTCCCGCAGGCGTTTCAATTGTTCACTGACTGTTTGCTGGCTCACACCCAGCTGGTCAGCCACCCGGGATAAGTTCAGTTCCCGCAAGATAGCGTTCATTAAGCGAAGTTGACGTAACTCCAGCCTCTCCAGCGGGTTCGCCCGATGATTTCTGCTCAAACCTGTATCACTCACAACTGTTACTTGGTTTTCATTGTATCCACGTAACCCTAGCATTGTGAGTAGATTGGCCCGTATGGCATCCACTTCGGTGGGGGGAGAGTTCACTATGCAAACCGCAGCCCGATCCTCCTTTCAGGATCAATTAGTTACAGCAATTATTCACTACGCTGATCCCAGTAGCGATCTGGTGTACGACAAGCGTTCAGAGGGCCCCGGGCCCGCCAATCTGGTCGAGAATGTTATTTCCCAGCAGGTTCACATCTACGATGGTCGCGCCCTGAAAACCGCCGGGGAGCGTTTTCGTCTCGATACCCAGGGATTTGAGCTGGTACGCCCTATGCTCGGCATTAACCTGCGCCAGCTGGATGATGCGCTACACGCGCTGGACCAACCATCAGGGAGTAGCCCCAGCCCTGAGGAGCGCGACCAGTTGATTCGCACCCAATGGTATCCAGCTATTGAATCCTGGATAGGCGCTCACCTGGGTGCAGCCAAGGTACTGACCTTTGACCACACGTTGCGAGCCCAACCATCGACTGATGCGACACCGGAGATGAGCCGCAGTCGCCGATCCCCGGTGAAATTGGTGCACAACGACTACACACCCTGGTCCGCAGAGCGCCAGCTAAAGGAAACCCTGGAGGCCCGGGGGTACAAGCCATCAGATTATCCGCGCTACCAGTTTATTAATCTCTGGCTGCCCCTATTGCGCCCGGTGCAGGAGTCGCCGTTGGCAATGGTGGACCTGCGCACTGTCGCCGCCAGTGATTTCCACAATATGCGATTAATTTACCCAGAGCGAAAAGGGCAGATTTCGGTGTTGAGTTTCAATCCGGTTCACCGCTGGATTTGGTTTAGCGATATGCAGCCCGGCGAAGGCATTTTACTGCGGGTCTTCGATAGCCAGCACCGAGGCGATGTAACCGGTGTTCCCCACTGCGCTTTCGACCTGCCGGGAAGTGCAGGGGCACCCCGCAGAACCAGCCTGGAAATTCGCACTATTGTCCTGTTTGACCAATAACACCAACGCTTTTAAGAAAACACCCGGCCACTCAATAAAGTGGCCGGATTGAGTGAGACCTCATTATGGAAAATATACTTCGATCGATTGATCCACTAACCGGAGAGACCATCGGATCGCTACCTGTCAGCAAGCCCCAAGATATTCAGAACATGGTGGAGAAAGCCCACAAAGCGCAGCGAGTGTGGTCGAGTAAATCTCTTCAGGAGCGGGTACAACTACTTCAGCAGGCTTACACAAAACTGGATGCGGAAGAGGGAGAGCTGGCACAACTTATCAGCCGTGAAATGGGCAAAGATGCCCGGCGTGCACAGTATGAAGCCGGCGGCGTAGTCCAAGGCGGTGCCTGGTTAGCGGGGGATGCCGGCGAGGCCCTGCGGGCAAAACGCAGTGGCGGTAGCGAAATTCAATATCGGCCACTGGGCGTTGTTGCGGTTATCTCCCCCTGGAACTATCCACTGGCCATGGCCAATAACCTGATTGTTCCCGCCCTGGTCGCCGGCAACGCTGTGATTTTAAAACCTTCAGAAGAGTCGCCATTGGTCGCTGACTTATTGGTGAAAACACTCTCTCAAATCCTGCCCCAAGATATTTTACAAATTGCTCACGGCGATGGCGCAACCGGTGAGGCCCTGGTGAAATCCCCCATCAATATGGTCGCCTTTACCGGATCGCGAACAACGGGCCAAAAAATTATGGCCAATGCCGCTCCGGCATTGAAACGCCTGGTTATGGAATTGGGTGGCAATGACCCGATGATCGTGTTGCAGAGCGCCAATATTCCCCAGGCGGCACAATTTGCCGTCGGCTCCAGTTTTGAGAATTCAGGCCAGATGTGCACCTCCACAGAGCGTATTTATGTGGACGAAAAAATTGCCGATAAATTCGAAAATGCCGTGGTGGCATTGGCGAAGCAATATCGTGTCGGCGGGTGGCAGGAGCCACAGGTGGATATCGGCCCCTTGGTTAATCACCGCCAACATCAAAAGGTAGTGGAGCATATCCACGATGCCCTGAATAAAGGCGCAAAGCTTCTTCTAGGGGAGCGCGATCCACAGGTGCCGTTTATTCCGCCCACAGTTATCAGCGGTATTCGACCGGGCATGCTGGTGGAAGATGATGAGACTTTTGGGCCTATCGTAGCCATCGACCGCTTTAGCTCAGTAGACGATGTGGTCGAGCGGGCCAATAACTCTGTTTACGGTCTCGGTGCGGTTGTGTTTGGTGAAAGCAAACAGGCCGAGCAAGTCGCCAGCCAGCTGCAAGCGGGAATGATTGGCATCAACCAGGGCGCCGGCGGGTCACCTTGGGTGGGCGCCAAGCAAAGTGGCTTTGGCTTCCACGGTGGAGCTGAAGGGCACCGGCAGTTTGCCCAAATTACCGTTTTAAACCGCTAAGTCTTTTAAAAGTTTTCTATAGAAGTACAGCAGATGTCCACGACTGAAAGTATTGATACTGTCACCCACCTGGATGACTTCTTTGTTATCGCTCGCGAACCCGGAGCAGAACACCCAGCTCTACCCACCTGGGCTACACGCAGTAAAAACCCGGCGGCGCTGGCCGAGCAGGCGCCGCAACCGGTTTCACGACGAGATATCGCCGAGGTACCCGGAGCCTTCCAATTGCTCAATGTCTTTTCAAAAGACGAGTGCCAACGGCTGATTGATATCACTGAAGCGGTGGGTTATTTACCGGATGCAGCCGTCTCCCTGCCCCGAGAGGTCCGCCATAACGATAACCTGACCTGGGTGGTAGACGAGGTTACAGAGCGGCAGATCTGGCAGCGATGCCGAGATCTGGCGCAGGACTTAAATGGTTACTTTGGTGGAAGAGAGGCTGTCGGCATCAATCGGCGTTTCCGCTTTTATCGCTATGGTGAGGGAGATTTTTTCCAGTTCCACACCGATGGCGCCTGGCCCGGTAGCCGCATTGACAACAACCAGTTGATCACCAATGGCTACCCCGATTGCTATAGTGAAATGACGTTTTTAGTACTGCTGAGTGAAGATTTTGAAGGTGGTGCAACCCGATTCAGGGTGAATGCAGATGATCCCCTAAAACAACCCAGCCGGGACTCTTTATTAGACATCGATGTCCGCACACCTGCCGGGGCCGTACTGTGCTTTCCCCATGGAATGCATCCCTTACACAGAATTCACAGCTCTACTCCAATCACCCGAGGGATCAAATATATTATTAGAACGGATATTCTCTTCCTGCAGGAATAAATTCTCCAAGACCTGTTAAAAGGGAAAAGATGCTTCGGCTCACATCGAAGTATTAAGTGCTCCAGGCGCTAGAATTTCATTCGATTTCTACCTTGGAGCACATTCAGTGAAATTGCTTAATTATCTGGATAAACACTTCCTGACCAAAGAACAGCTTATTCAGGCTACTCAAATCAGCGAACTACAATTGCAGCGCTACCAGGATGAGGGTGTTATGCCAAAGCCCTCTTATAAGCTTAATATTCAATGGGACTGTGAATCCTTTTTTGGACCCCACTCCGAAAAACAGGCAGTTGAGTACTTTGCAAAAGGCTACGCCAGCTGGATTGGTATCATAGAGGCTAAGCAAGACTTTAACTCTATTTATCAATGCTTTGCTAATCGATATATGGCTAAAATAGCTCAATTGCAAAATTTAAGATACGAATCAAGAAACCCAAAATTTTCATCCGGAATTTCTCAACATATCGAAGAGGAATGGCAACACTTTATTGAGGGGACTTATGGATTATGTACTCGCAGTGGCCTGCCAGAAGATATAGCAGCAAAGGAGCTGGCTAGCACAGAAATCAATGCACTTCTTGCTCAAGATAATTTAAACCAAAAACAAATACATCGGCTTAATCGCTTTGTAGATCTTCTAGATGAAACCAGCGCATATTTTGCACCTCACGAAAGAAGTACAAGCTCAAGAACGAAGCTAATTGATATACCACGCCAGGAGTACAATTTAGGTTGTGCAATATAAATTTTTCTATACACCAATATCCCAGGGCAAATAATTATTCAATTACGGGGATAGGGTCCCCGATATACTCCGTAGAAGTTGCCCTCAGCAAAGGATGAGCTGTAAGTATTTTCCCCGAATACTCAACGGACGGTTTCAGGAATGGGCCAAAATCTTCTGTCAACTCCGTACAATTTAACCAGGACTCTACAAAATCTGGGCGATTGGGCGCAATCATGGGAAGTGACTTTTCATGGTAGCGCTTAGTGGCTGGGTGGGAGTCCAAAGTAATGATTGAGCAACTGAGTAAATTTCCCCAGATTTTATACAAACCACAAAAGAAAAAAGGTTCACCATAACTGAATTCTACCGGGTACTTGCCACCTTGGCTTTCCACCCAGGCGGTAGCGGGTATTAAGCAACGGGACTTGCGATATTCCGGTCTGGAGTCCAGTTTCTTCCAATTACTGTTGATGGACCAGTATTTTTTATGGGGCCGCCAAGTATCACCATGCCTTTCAAGATAGAGATGCCAAATGGCATTTTCTATTTCAGCAGAACCCTTCCGAGTAGTTACAATAGACACCTGCTGGGTGGGCCTCCGGCGTCTACCGTAAATCATATGTCCGGCACCCCGAATGTCATAGGTATCGAGAAAACGCTCCATACCCGCATGATCACTGACATCAAAGACACTACACACCCAGAGCCTCCCACTTATCCCGCTGAACTGGTTTTTTCAGTATATTCGGACAGCCACCTTAAATTACTCTCGATCCCTCTCATCTGGCACAAGGTTAACTCCAATTCCTTGCGCAAATCCACTCCCACAGCAACAGAAAACCGACGTACGTACTTTTCATAGTTCAAAATACTAATCGCGTACATAGGGCGATTGTCATAACTGGACCTATAGCGGCAGATACGAATCGGTTCACTATCAAAAACTATAACTCTGGGGCGCATAATTAAACACCTACAATACTGTACAAAAATACAGTATATCTTCATTTGACGTGAACCTGTCAAGGAAACAGAAGACTGACGTCACTGTCACCATTACACGAACGCAATATTTTCCTTATGAATTCGACATAAATAATTGGCGCGCCAGCCACTAAACAAAAAAATAAATAAATCTAAAATTCTGATATAAAACAGAAAATAGATTCCAATTATATATTACAAAATTGGAATTAATTCCTATAAATTCGCAATTGGAACATAACGAATGTCATAGGAACACTCTCCACTTAAAAGGTACACATAATGAAAATACGTAACATTTACGCAACAGTTTTATTTTCAGGATTATTGAGTCCATTTTCTGTTTGGGCTATTGACTGTGGAGATATTATTACAGCACCAACCACTCTGGATAGGGATTTGCTCTGTGTGATAACGGAACAAAATGAAGTCGCTTTAACCATAGAGGGTCCTAGTGGAAGCCTGAATATGGACGGCTTTCAGCTTACCTGTGATGATGAAGAGGCAACGGGGCAGGCCGGAATACTGTTAACTGGTATTGGAGCCCAGGTATATGGTGGGATCATTGCGGCCTGTCGAGACGGGGTCAATGCGGAAGGGGAAGGCTCACACAGTATTTATTCTATGGAAATCATTGATACGATATTCGATGCCATCTACATAGAATCCAATAACAGTATTGCCAGGGATAATATTATCACCAACAGCGATCGCGGCGATGGCATAGAATTAAATGGTAACACTAATACCGTAACTCGAAATACCATAACGGGTATTGATAACTCGGGCATTGAATTAAGAGGATCCTTTAACAATATTAGTTTTAATGAGATAAGTGGAAGTGGCAATCAGGGAATCGAAGTAAATGGGCAATTTACCAATGTCTTCTCTAATATAGTGACCAACGGATTAAATGATGGTATTGCCGTAGGGGAAGGAGATGAATCTGACAATGCTGATTTTTCTACCATCTCACTAAATAACGTCTCAGGAAATTCTGGTTTAGGTATTCCGATTAGGCTTTCCTCAAATACTCTAGTAACTCAAAATACCGTAGAGAGTAATGGCGAAGGAGGTATCGGTATCTTTGTTGAGGGTAGTGAATTTAACAAGATTGTTCGAAATACCTCTCTCAATAACTCACCTTACGATTTGGAAGATGATACCGATCCGGGCGATTGCAGCGGCACCAATACTTGGGTCTTTAACACGTTTACCGCAGCAGAACCTGCATGCCTGGATTAAAATATCTATTGAAAACAGTGGGTAGCGAAAATGTAAAGTGTCTCGCTACCCATTGCTATCTACCTAACGATCACTAATTGGCCGCTATTTAATCTTAGAAGATCTCTCTTCATCCCTAAGCGTTAACACTTCATAGCCGTCACCGGTTACCAAAATCGTATGCTCCCATTGAGCCGATAGCTTTTTATCCTTAGTTACTACAGTCCAGCCATCTTTCTTAAGTTTAGTTTTACGATTTCCCTGATTGATCATGGGCTCAATGGTAAATGTCATTCCCTCCTGCAAAACTTCACCGGAACCAGGCCGCCCAAAGTGAAGAACCTGCGGGGCCTCGTGCATTTCCCGGCCAATACCGTGGCCACAATATTCCCGTACGACACTGAATCCGTTGCGCTCGGTATGGCGCTGGATTGCATTGCCGATATCACCAAAAGTAACTCCCGGCTTTACCGTGGCAATACCGGCCCACATAGCTTCATAGCAGGTGGTTACCAGTTTTCTGGCAATAGGGGTCACGGTACCGATGCTATACATTTTGCTGGAATCCGCAATATAGCCAGATTTCTCCAGGGTAATATCCACATTGATGATATCTCCCTCCCGCAGTAGCTGCTTATCGCTCGGCATGCCGTGACAGACTACTTCATTGACTGAGGTGTTCAGGGCGTAGGGATAATCATATTGCCCCTTGCTGGCGGGGCGGGCATTGAGTTCATTGACAATAAATTCTTCTACCCGCTCATTAATTTGCATTGTCGAGACCCCCGGTTCAATAAAGGCGTCCAGCATGACAAATACACGGCTCAACAATTGACCCGATTGGCGCATTAACTCCTGCTCATCAGGAGTCTTTATTTTTATTTCACTCACGTGTCAGCTCTTCCAGGGTTAATGCCTGATTGCGCAGCAACTTCTTACACAAGTCGCTGTAGCTTAATTCCGGGTTCAGCTCCGCCAGCATCCCAATCTTGATCCAGTACTCCGCCTGGGAATTAATTGAACGGGCCATCACCGTACTGGCCTTGCGAATCTCATCGTGTAGCTCATCGGATATCTTGACGATGCCCATAACTATTACCTTGATATGCTTTATATACAAATTGTATACGCGATATATAAAGGTGCACAATAGATATACAGAATATTAATATGCAACTTATTGCATAGCTCGATAGGGGGCGCTATGGTTGAGGAATAAAAACAATAGTGGCGAGGCCATCATGACAGAGACCCCTGAGAAGAAGCGCAGTGCCCCAAAACCAAGCCGGCTGCGTATTGGTCGGCGCTATCGCCCGAGCCGCCTGGAAGGCAATTACGACGCCATTATCATCGGCTCAGGCATTGGCGGTCTGACTTGTGCTGCGATGCTCAGTGCCATGGGCAAGAAAGCACTTGTCCTTGAGCAACACTACACTGCCGGGGGATACACCCACGCCTATGACCGCAATGGTTATGAGTGGGATGTCGGCGTCCACTATATCGGCGATGTGGGCGAACACCCCACCATGACCCGCAAGATCTTCGACTTTATTTCCAATAACCAGTTGCACTGGGCGCCAATGGACAGCACCTATGACCGCATCTGTATTGGCGATAAACAATACGACCTGAAAGCCGGCCGCCAGCAATTTATCGATGAGTTGGTCAGCCACTTCCCCGATGAGCGCGCGAATATCGAGGAGTACCTGCAACGGCTGAATGTGGTTGCCAAAGCCATGCAGCGACTGGCAATGGAAAAAATGCTGCCCTCCTGGTGTGGGCCTTTTATTCGCCTGTGGAGAAAGCTGCGCGAACCCGCCTGGCTCAATAAAACCACCCGCGAAGTTCTCAGTGGAATCACCAGCAATGAAAAGCTGATCTCTGTGCTGACAGGGCAGTGGGGTGATAATGGCATGACCCCATCCGAGGGCAGCTTTATTATTCACGCCCTGATCGCCAAGCATTATCTCTATGGCGGTTACTATCCTGTCGGCGGCGCCAGCAAAATCTCCGAAACGATTATTCCCCAAATCCAGGCCAGTGGTGGAGATGTATTTACCTATGCCAAGGTGGAAACCATCCTGATGAATGGGGATCAGGTTCGCGGTGTAAGAATGTCCGACGGACATGAAATCGAAGCGCCATTAGTTGTCTCCGGCGCAGGGGTATTTAATACCTTCGAGAAGCTGTTACCGCGCAGCACCAGTGAGCGCATGGGATATATCCGCGACCTGGACACCGTCAACCGCTCCATGTCTCACCTGTGTCTGTATATTGGCTTGGAGAAAACTGCGGAAGAATTAAACCTGCCCAAGACCAATTACTGGATCTATTCCAGCGATCAGTACGAAGAGGATATGCAGGCCTTTATCGACGATCAGGATAAGGAAATACCGCTAGTCTATATTTCGTTCCCGTCTGCGAAAGACCCCACCTTTACCCAGCGCTACCCGGGCCGCGCCACTATCGAAATTGTGGCACCGGCCAACTACGATTGGTTTGCCCAGTGGCACGACAAGCCTTGGGGCAAGCGAGGAGATGATTACGAGGACCTGAAGGAGGCATTTAGCCAGCGCCTGCTGGAGCATTTGTATAAGCACATGCCGCAGTTGCGTGGGGAAATCGATTACTACGAGCTTTCAACCCCGTTATCCACGGATTATTTCTGCTTCTATCCACGGGGAGAGATCTACGGACTGGATCACGATCCCAACCGCTTTGAGCAATCCTGGCTGAGACCCAAAAGCCGGGTCAAAGGGCTCTACCTTACAGGGCAGGATGTGATGAGCTGCGGCGTAGCCGGTGCAATGATCTCCGGTATGCTCACAGCGCAGAGTATTATTGGATTGCGTCAAACTGGAAAATTAATGAAGAAAATATTTTCCAACCAAGCCCCAAAGGCGCCGGTAAATTCCAGTGAGGAATTGGGTAATGCCTCTAGCTGAGACACTATCCTAAGCTAGCTCTTCACCTGCAAGCTGTTCGGGGTTAGCGCCTCGGCAGTTTGCTGGGAACACGATCAAAATTTAGTACCCGGATCATCAGGCGGCGGTTCTCCCGCTTGCCTTTCTCTGTCTCATTATCCGCAATCGGATCAGTATCGCCGTAGCCCTGGGCTTCCATACGGTCAGCGGAGACGCCCCGCTCTATCAGGAAATGCTTTACCCAATCCGCTCTACGCTGGGACAGGCTGAGATTCTTCTTCGCATCGCCGCCACTGTCTGTATGCCCCTCAATGGAGATTCGCATCTCTGAAAAATCGCGCATGATCACCAGCAAGGCTTCCAGATCGGCAATGGTTTCTATGCGGGGGGCAAAACCGCCGGGATCGAACTCCAGGCGCAGGCGGAATGTGTCCCCGATGGACCGGTTATTTCCCCGTAAAAACCTCACCAGCTCATCGGCAAAGGGGGCCGCTGCTCGGGCAGTCTTCTCACTGTCACCTGACTGTATTCCATCGACAGGTTCGAGCGTATATTTCTTTGGGGATTCGGACTGGTCACAGCCCACCAGAGTAAAGGCCAATAAGAATAGGCAACTGGCAGACAAGAATTTACCCGCCATAGGTACAGCTTCCGGTTTCTCGACGTCAAATTCAGTGTAGAACAGCGAAAGCGCTGATCAACCGGAAGTCTCGGCCACTGTGGCCATTAAATAAAATTTAGAACTGCCATCATGTCTGTGACTACCCGGGCACCCTGCTGTTCCAGCTGGGGGCCCCGCACTGGGTGAGCGCTGTAGCCAACCACGCGCATACCTGCAGAGACGGCCGCAGAGACACCGGCAATGGAGTCCTCCACCACCAGACAGCGCTCCGGTGCCACCCCCATGGCATCTGCCGCGTGCAGGAACAGCTCTGGCCAGGGCTTGCCCCGGGATACATCGTCGGCACTGAAAATACGCCCGTCGAAATAATCGTACAAGCCGGTCTTATTCAGTGTCAGCTGCATTTTCTGGTGAGAGCCCGAGGAGGCCACGCAGCTGCGCAGACCCAGCTGTTGCAGTTGGTCGAGCAGGCCTTCAATACCCACAACCGGCTGTAATTCCTGCTGGAACGCCTCGCGGATTCGCCGCTCCGTATTGCCAAAATAATTATCCGGTAGCGGTCCGCCAAAGCGCTTCTCGATTTCCACCAAGCAGTCCCTGGCCGGGCGACCGCTGAATTGTTCGTCCAGCTCCTCGGCGGTGGTCTGCAAGCCCAGGCGATTCATTTCTTCTGCCAATATGCGACAGACGATGCTCTCGCTGTCTACCAGCACACCATCACAGTCAAAAATAATTAAATCGGTAGAAGACATGGGAACCTACATCGTTAACGCGCAGAGAGCAGCATCAGGCCGAGGATGACACCGATGACGCCGCTAATACGCAGGAAATTTTCATTGCCACGGGAAATTTTAACCGCTAATTCTTTGCCCCGCTCAAAACCAATTTGCAGCATATAGGCACCACTCAATAGCACCAGTACGCCGAGGGCATTGAACAAAATATACCAGTGGCGAGTGTCTGCAATTAGTAAAAGGATCAGGCCAATAATAATTCGCGCCCAGGCGGAGAGGGCATAGCCGGTTTCGTTAAGCCGTTCGCTGAGGCTTTGTGCCAGTTTCGGCTTGGCAATAATCGCCAGTGATAACACAACGATGACAATGCCCAACAACCAGATAAATGCTTTTATCATGCTCTTCTCTCCCTGAATACTCTCGAGTCCATTCCTTCAGCGACTACAAGTCACCCCATTGAAATTGCAATACCGACAATGCTGCTATCGGCGCTGTCTCAGTGCGCATCACCCTTGGTCCCAAGCGCAGAGGCATAAAATCCTGCGCCAGTGCCGCATCGATTTCCACCTGCGATAGCCCACCTTCTGGACCTACCAGTAGCAGGGCGGATTCCGGTGTACCGCGCTCCGCCTGCCATTGGCGCAGATCCAGCTCGGTGCGGTGATGCAGTACCAACTTGGCTTGGGGCTCAGCTTCAGCAGATTCACTCTGTAAATACTGCGCCAGCTTTATCGGTTCGGCAATCTCCGGCACCCGGTTGCGCTCACACTGCTCACAGGCACTGATAGCAATCTGGCGCCAGTGACCCAGTTTTTTCTGTAAGCGGTCCCCGGACAGCTTCACTTCACAACGTTCGGTAAACAGCGGCTGTATCGCCGCAACTCCCAGCTCAGTAGCTTTCTGTATCACCCAATCGAAACGATCGCCACGGGAAATACCGATCGCCAGGGTCAGTGCCAACGGTGACTGGCGATCCTCTGCACAGTATTCTCCCGTGTGCGCGCGCGCCCGTTTGCCGGTCTCGATCAACTCCGCCGTGTACTCACCGCCATTGCCGTCAAAAAGAACTAAAGGGTGGCCCGCATTCAAGCGAAGTACTTTTACCAGGTGACGGGAAGCCAGCTCATCCAGGTCTACTTTCTGATCGGAAGCCAGAGGCTGCTTGGAAAAAATACGCGGGATGCGCATGGGAGAATCCTATTCAAACACCATAAAAAAGCCGACAGGAATGTCGGCATTTTGCTGGCAGTTAGTTTAGGCATTTATACCCCAAAGGCGCAATGGTGAAGGCGATCCACCATTGCGCCTGGATACTCGCGCTACACAGTCTCCAATGAGACCGGGGTATCGTCTTCTACTGCAACTTTGTGCTTCGGGCGTAACTTCTCAATAACTTTGTACAGGTTGGGGACCAAGATCAAAGTCACTGCCGTTGCAAACAGAACGCCGAATGCCAGGCTGATCACCATCGGGATCAGGAACTGGGCCTGGATCGACCGTTCGAACATAATCGGTACCAGACCGATAAAGGTAGTAATCGAGGTCAGGATAATCGGGCGGAAACGATCCCGGCCCGCGTGTACTACCGCATCCATCACCGCCATACCCTGAGCGCGCAGCTGATTAATACGATCCATCAATACCAGGTTATCGTTCACAACCACACCCGCTGCTGCGAGGAAGCCGAGCATCGACATAATGCTGATGTTGTGTCCCATCAACAGGTGGCCAACTAAAGCACCAAAGAACCCAAACGGCACAGCAGTAAGGATCAGCAACGGCTGAGAGTAGGAGCGGAAAGCAATCGCCAGCAGCGCATAAATGCCGAACAGGGACAATACGAAGAAGGCCAGGATAGCACCGTTAAACTCTTCCTCTTCCTGCATTTCCCCAGCGGTTCTCAGGGAGAAACCGGGGAACTGGCGCTCCAGCTCAGGTACTAGGGTCTCGCGCATATCCTTAAGGATATCCTGCGCGCTGGAAGTATTCGGCGTTATTTCGGCAAATACCCGCACGGTGCGCTCGCGATCGTTGCGGCGAATCGTGGTATAGCCCGGCACGTAAACTGCCTCGGCCACCGCTGAGAAGGGTACCTCCCCATCGTTGGTACGAATGCGAATGCGGTCCATCTGCTCTTCGCTGGCGCGCTCCTCCATAGGGTAGCGAACCATTACGCGAACATCCTCACGACCACGTGGGATACGTTGAACCTCCTCACCGTAGAAACCCTGACGAACCTGCCTGGCCACATCTGACAGGTTAATGCCCATCGTGGTGGCGTAAGGCTTCAGCTGGATCTCAATATCGCGACGGGCACTGGTCAGGTTATCCCGCACATCATAAACACCGACATAACTATCCAGTTTTTCCTTAACCAAATCAGCAGCAGCGCGCAGTTCACCCATATCCCCTGAGGCTGTGCTCAAGTTCAGGCTCATACCATTACTGCTATTGTTGATGCTCGCATCAATATTCATGTCCTCGACGCTAGCCGGCAGCTCGCCAATCAATTCGCGCCAACGCAACGCTAAAGACTCGGAGGTGACATCACGCATCTCTCCATCGGTAAGCTGCAAAGTTACATAAATATTGCCACGCCAATTGAAAACCAGGGAGTTCTGCAAGAAGGACTCACCCTTGTTCTGCTCCAGCATTCCCTCATCGATTTCCAACTTATCAGCGGCGGTGAGTACCTGTTCCATTACCCGTTCAGCTTCACTGAAGGGTTCACCTGAGGCCATAGAAATTCGCAATTGCAATAAATCAGAGGGGACCTGGGGTGAGAATGAAGAGCCCACATAACCACTCTGGAAAACAGCGATCGACAAACCCAGTGCCAACATAAAGCTCATCACTGTGGTGCGGCTATTGCTTAGGGACTTTTCCAGTAAAGGCAGGTAGTACTTATCTCCGGCCGTCTTCATCGCACCGGCAAAACTTCTACGTATGTTTTGTAATTTAATTCCCAGTGTCGATTTAGCAGGTTTCTCTGGCTTCATGCCCACCAAGTGAGCCGGCAGAATCAACAGGGATTCCACCAGGGAGAAGACCAGACACAGCAGTACCACCACCGGCAAGGCCAGCATCATCTGTGCGGTAATGCCGGGTAGAAACAGCATGGGGATAAAGAACACCATGGTGGAGGTCACGGCGAAAATTACCGGGGAAG
Source organism: Microbulbifer maximicatervae (SeqCode) (assembly GCF_052468095.1). The sequence goes on along the minus strand of NZ_CP174332.1, from coordinate 5,207,625 downwards.
CTACCTGCTTCACCCCTTGCTCAGCTGCAGCTAAGCCAGATTCACCTCTATCGTGGGCAGCATGCACTGCCTCCCCCACAATGATGGCATCGTCCACCACAATCCCGAGTATTAACAGGAAGGCGAACAATGACAGCATATTTAGGCTGACGCCGGTCACCGGCAACAGCCAGAAAGCACCTAGGAAAGCGACAACAATGCCAACGGTTACCCACATGGCCAGAGCCGGGCGCAGGAACAGCATCAGCATGACAAACACCATGGCAAAACCGCTCAGGGCATTGGTAGTCAGCAGATTCATGCGGCCTTCAAATGCCTTGGAGAAGTCGAACCAGACATCCAGTTCCATGCCCGGTGGCAATTGCTCGCGAGTCTCCTCCAGGAACGCTTTTATTCGCTCAGCGGTTTTCACCACATCCAGGGGCTCGCCCTGAATAATGCGAAGGTTCATGGCGGGATTGCCATTAAAACGAATAACGTTGTTGTATTCCTCAAAGCCATCGCGCACTGTCGCTACATCGCGCAGCAACAATACAGAGCCATCGGCACGGCTAACTACGGGGATACGCTCGAAGTCTTCAGCGGTATAGGCCTGGCCACGAGTTTGCACCTGAATATCACCGCGGTCCGAGCGCACCATGCCGGCAGGCAAATCCAGGGAGGAGCGGCGCACCGCGTCGGCAACCTGATTAAAGCTCAGGTTGTAACGACGTAAATCCAGCTCGGAAACTTCAATGGACAACTCGTCTGGTCGATCACCCCAAACATCAACTCTGCGCACACCGGAAATCAGGTTGAGCTTATCGCGCAAATCCAGGGTGGTTTCCTTGAGCTGACGCTCAGAAACTGGCCCACCGATGGCGATCATCATTAACTCGGCGTTGGCTTCAATCAAGCGAATAACGGGACGCTCAATACCGTCGGGAAAGGTGTTGATACTATCCACCTGAACCTTAATATCGTTGAGCAATCGCAGCTCGTCGTAGCCATCCATCGCCTGGATTTCAATAGAGGCACTACCCCGTCGGGAAGCAGAATTTACCTCCTTAATACCCTTTACTTCAGAGATAGCCTCCTCAACCCGAACAGTTACCTGCTGCTCCACCTCTGCCGGACCGGCGCCGGGGTAAGAGATATTAACCTCTACAATCCCCAGCTGCAGCGTGGGAAACACCTCCCGGTCGATACTCATAAGGCCAAAGATTCCGCCGATGATTATCATAATCATCAGCAGGTTTGCGGCTTTGCTATTGCGCGCAAACCACGGGATGATTCCGCTCATCACTTGCCTCCCTGGGAAGCATTGCTAACACCACCGGCATCACCAGCAGCGGATACTGTAGAGGGATCTGCTGAATCCTCAGGAAGACTCCCCAGGCCCGCTGGCCGCTCATTGAGGGGATTAGCGGTAAGTACCATACCCTCACGGGAGTAGCCCAAGCTTGAAACAATCACTCGGTCACCCATAGCGATATCCCCGCGGAGCCAGATTCTGTCACCGATGGTTTGTAACAGCTCAACAGTTTTGTAGATCAGCTGACTCTCGTCATTCAGAACCAACAGGTGATCTCCTTCATGTAGTGCCTGACGGGGCAGCTCCACAACATCATCAAAGGTTCTGCCGGCAATATCTGCCTCAACAAACAGGCCATTCATCAGCGGCACATCCCCTTCATAGGGTTTCTGTACCTGGGCAACAGCAAAAATAAAGCGGCTATTGGGATCGATACTCGCTTCGGTTCGCACCAACTGCGCACGCCACTCGTGTTCACGTCCAGCCACAACAGCTTTCAGACGCACAGCGGGGCCATTCTCAATAGTTTTACCCAGGGGAAGATCGAGCAACGCTAGTTGCTGGTCGGTCAGAGGGAGGCGGACTTCAGCGATACCGGTGCTGTGAATTTTTGCCAGAGGGGTGCCGGGGGTAATGTACTGTCCCAGGTCGACAAAAGTCTCAACTACACGACCTGCGAAGGGGGCTTTGAGTGATGTCCGCTCCAAGTCCAGTTTTGCCTGATCGCGGTCAGCTCTCGCTGCTTCAACTGCAGCCTGGGCAGCTTCGAGATGGGGTTTGCGCAGGAACAGGGCATTAGCAGCTTCTGATCCCAGGTCACGCCACTCGCGCTTAGCTTGCTTGGCATGGCCCTGCTCCTGAGCCAGGGTGGACTTGGCATTTGCCAGTTGCGATTCCGCGCGAGTGACCTGGTAGCGATAGTCTGCTTGCTCGAGCTGCAATAAACGGGCGTCTTTATTGAAGAAGCCACCGGGAACAAATGCCTCATCGACGCTTTCGATCACACCGCCGACTCGCGCGATCACATCGATTTCATGGCGGGCATGAACGGTTCCCTGGCTGGGTACCAACAGTGTCTGGCGACGGGGTTCTATATAGAGAACATCAGCCATTGGCGGTACCACCACCTCTGGCGGTTTTTCCTCCGGCTTCGGTTTCAATACAACCACCGCAGCAATAACAGCCACCCCGACTAACAATACAATGAATAACAGCTTGTTTTTACTCGAGACTTTCACAGGTACCCTCTACCCCGTTCCCTGACCTGAATTGGTCAAATTTTAGTTAGTACGCATTCTACTGGAGTTCGACGCACATAAGAGGCAATTTGGATGCAGACTGCCGCACAAGTTTGTGTCCTGCCGCAAACCTTCCTCGCTGCGCTCGGGTAACGCATAATGCCGACCCAAAATTACTCCTGTAAGGGCCCTCTCGTTTACCCGCCAAATACCACGGAAACTGAAAGGCTACTTACTGGTCCAACATCGCCCTTAACGGTACGAAATTTCCCGGAAAACGGATGTAAACATCAATGCTGGATATCAACGTTCGCATCGCCGAAGAACTCAATGTCAGACCACAACAGGTTACCGCCGCAGTATCCCTGCTCGATGAAGGAGCCACAGTCCCATTTATTGCGCGCTACCGGAAAGAAGTGACAGGGGCCCTGGACGACACCCAGCTGCGCACCTTGGAAGACCGACTGCGCTATCTGCGCGAACTGGAAGAGCGCCGCGCTGCCATCCTGAAAAGCATCGATGAGCAGGGCAAGCTGACTCCAGAGTTGTCACAACAAATTAACAGTGCCGACACCAAGAATCGCCTCGAAGACCTCTACCTCCCCTACAAACCCAAGCGCCGCACCAAAGGGCAAATCGCCATCGAGGCTGGCCTGGAACCGCTGGCCGATGCACTGATCAACAACCCCTCCCTCGACCCCGCAGCTGAAGCAGAGCAATACCTCAACACCGACAACGAAGACGCCACCCTTCACGTCAAAGACATCAAAGCCGCTCTGGATGGAGCCAAATTTATCCTGATGGAGCGTTTTGCCGAAGATGCCGAGCTGCTGGGCAAGCTGCGTGAATTCCTCAAGCGCGACGGACAGGTGAAATCCAAACTGCTCGAAGGCAAAGAAGAGGAAGGGGCCAAGTTCCGCGACTATTTTGAATACGCCGAAGACTGGTCCAAGGTGCCTTCGCACCGCGCCCTGGCTATTTTCCGCGGCCGCAACGAGGGCGTGCTCGCTATCAGTGTGGGCCTCGCCGAAGAAGAGGGGACCTCCCCAACCTCCAGCCACCCCTGCGAAGCCATGATCGCCCGCCATGTGGATATCACCGATGAAGGTCGCCCTGCAGACAAATGGCTAGGCGAAGTAGTGCGCTGGACCTGGCGAATCAAGCTGCTGACCGCACTGGAAACTGACCTGATGGGTGAGCTTCGCGAGAAAGCAGAAGAAGAAGCCATCAAGGTATTCTCCCGCAACTTGAAAGATCTGCTGCTGGCAGCTCCGGCTGGGCAAAAAGCCACCATCGGCCTCGACCCGGGCTTGCGCACCGGGGTCAAAGTCGCCGTGGTCGATGCCACCGGCAAGATACTCGATCACACCGCCATCTTCCCCAACCCACCACAGAATCGTCACCAGGAGTCTGCAGCGGTTATTGCCGCCCTGTGTAATAAATACAATGTGGGCCTGATCGCCATTGGCAACGGCACCGCCAGCCGCGAAACCGACAAATTCGTCGGGGAAACCATTAAGCAATACAAGCTGACGGCTCAAAAAGTTGTGGTTAACGAAGCCGGTGCTTCCGTTTACTCCGCCTCTGAATTTGCTGCGCGGGAATTCCCTGATCTTGACGTTACTATCCGTGGAGCTATCTCCATCGCCCGCCGTCTGCAGGACCCACTGGCAGAATTGGTGAAAATCGAACCCAAATCTATTGGTGTTGGCCAGTATCAGCACGACGTTTCCCAGACTCAACTGGCCCGCTCATTGGACGCAGTGGTTGAGGACTGTGTAAACGGTGTCGGCGCTGAGCTGAATTCCGCCTCTGCACCGCTGCTGGCTCGGGTTTCCGGCCTGACTGCATCTATTGCCAACAATATTGTCAGCTACCGCGACCAGAACGGCGCTTTCAAAAATCGCAAGCAACTGATGGAAGTTCCGCGTTTGGGCCCCAAAGCATTTGAACAGGCCGCCGGCTTCCTGCGTATTAATAACGGTGAAAATCCGCTGGATAAATCCGGTGTGCACCCCGAGTCCTATATCGTGGTTAAACGCATTGCCGAGAAAAATAGCCGTGAAATTAACAGCCTTATCGGCGACTCCGGCTTCCTGCGCCGACTGAATCCGGCAGACTATACCGACGAAAAATTCGGTGTACCTACCGTTACCGATATTATCGCCGAACTGGAAAAACCTGGCCGAGACCCGCGCCCGGAATTCCGCACGGCAAAATTTGAAGAGGGCGTAGAAGAAATAAAAGACCTACGCCTGGCAATGGTACTCGAGGGGACCGTCACCAATGTCACCAACTTCGGTGCCTTTGTGGATATCGGTGTTCATCAGGATGGCCTGGTACATATCTCTGCACTCTCAGAGAAGTTCGTTAAAGATCCTCACGAAGTCGTAAAAGCCGGTGATATTGTCAAAGTTAAAGTGATGGAAGTGGACGTTGCCCGCAAACGCATTGGCCTATCCATGCGCTTATCTGACGAGCCCGGAGAGCAGGGTAGTGGCGGTATTAAAAAGGGTGACCAGCGCGAAAACCGCCAAGCCCAGCGCTACAACAAGCAGCAGGGCAGTCGCTCCCAGAAAGGGGGCCAAGGTAATGGCCGTGGCAGCATGGGTGATATTTTGATGGCGGCGATGAAGAATAAAAAATAACCGATAAAAAGGGTGGCCAAATGGCCGCCCTTTTTATATCTCTCTGACAGCCCCTTTTGCCATATTATTCAATTAAAAACTCTCCGGGCAACTCGCTATTAAAATGCAAAGCTTCTCCACTTACAGGATGAGAAAATTTCAGCTCGCTAGCATGTAACAGTAGCCTCGAAGCCCCCTTCAACGCATCAGGATGGGCATAAAAGGGGTCCCCCAATATTGGATGTCCTATTGCCTGCATATGCACGCGGAGTTGGTGAGAGCGTCCAGTAACTGGCATAAGTCGAATCAAGCTACTGTTTTCAGAGCTGGAGACTTTCTCCCAGCGAGTTAGAGATGGCTTGCCCTCGGCAAAATCTACTTTTTGCCTTGGCCTATTTGGCCAGTCACAAATAAGGGGTAAATTCACCTCACCAATTGCATTTCCTGGCACACCCCATACTCGCGCAAAATATTTTTTTTCAACTTCTCGGTTTTGAAAAAAATGACTTAATTTCCTGTGTACTTCAGGGTTACGAGCCATCACAACCAATCCGGATGTATCCATATCGAGGCGATGAACTATTAATGAATCTGTATATTGAGATTGAGCTCGAGTAGCCAAGCTATCGTAATGATCGACACTCCTACCGGGCACGCTGAGAAGGCCGCTAGGTTTCTCTAATATAAGCAAACCTTCGTCTTTATATAACACATGAATGAACGGTTCTTTAGGTGGATTGTAAATCCGCATTTGCACAACGCTTAAATGCTCCCCATAGTAAAAATAAATGTAAATACTGTAGAAGATATATTTTTAAAAACACAAAACCATAAAATTTGACATGACGACATATAATATCTTCCTAATAATTTTAACATGCAAATTGTAAACATTTAAAAAATTAGACAGCTTTTATGAAAACTTATAGGGCCTGAGGGCAAACCAACTATGACCATCCGCAGCACCTTAACAATCTATTTAAGGTAAAAGCCTCTCTATTTATTAAACATTTGGAATGATTAAAAATAAATACCGGAGGCAGGATTAAGAAAAGTTATAAAGTTACATACACTCAAGGACTATTTAAATAAAGGAACTATACACTTACATACGCAACAGATAAAAATAACTTAAAGAGAGCCTCATAAAATATCACACGCTATTTACTGGAAATAATTTTTCTTTTCTTAATCTTACAATTCAAAATCATTTTGAAATAGATTCATAACCAACGCCCATCACTTAATAGGATAAACCGTAAGTAAACATTGTTATTTTAGTTGGTTTCATGCAACCACAGAAGTTTTAAAAATTGCTTGATTTACAAAAACAAACAATAGTTCAAAAGCAATAAAATTGGATTTAATAACAAATACAATGCATTGTCACATGTGACAGGATTAAAAAGTGCCAGTCTTATAAATTACAAAGATGAACCAAGCAAAAAAATTAAGCATACAACAGAAAATCAAGATTTTTAGGCTTACCCTTTAACAACTTATGTCAATAATATGCAATAAAAATTCAAATATTATCTTATTTTTATTACAGGAATGGTAAAAAAAGATTTATTTTATGACATGACATCTCTTTTCACATGCCGTATCGAGCCAAATACTTCTAGAAGTTATTATCAGAGCTTTCTGTAGGTGCATAAAAACTAAATTGATACGCAGAAAAGAAGAACAAGCAAATATCGCTATCGCCTTGGAGGGTTAAATGGAACAAACATATAAGCGGAGTCTTTTGAGTCTCGCAATTGCGGGATCTGTTTCAATGGCTACACCGTATGCTATCTCACAAGAAGCTACTGGTGAGCCAAATGAATTAGAAACTAGCAATGTTCAAGCCGAATCTGTCCAACAGATTGGCAGTTCGGATAGAGAAATTGAGAACGTAGTCGTAACTGGTTCCCGTATTAAAAGGGACGAGTTTAGTAGCACAGCCCCTATCACTGTTATTACCTCTGATAAAAGTGCACTGGCAGGTTTAGTTAATGCCTCAGATATCTTACAAAACTCTTCTGTAGCATCTGGGCAGCAAATTGACGATTCATTTTCTGGTTTTGTAACTGACGGTGGCCCTGGTGCCCATACAATTTCTTTGCGGGGACTTGGTGGGCAACGCTCTCTAGTACTGGTCAATGGTAAACGTTGGGCACCTTCTGGGGTTCGAGGTGCTACAAACTCAGTAGATTTAACGGCAATGCCATCTGGCCTTATTAATCGCTATGAAATCCTTAAAGACGGTGCATCCTCCATCTATGGGGCTGATGCAATTGCCGGTGTAGTCAATGCAATCACTCGTGAATCTATCGATGGCGGGAACCTTGATTTTACATACCGAATGCCTGAACTTGGTGAGGGTGAAGACTACTCTTTAGACGGTGTTTGGGGAGTAACAGGGGATAACTGGAGTGTCAGTTTTGCATCCAGTGTCTCAAAGCAAACTGAGATCGTACAGAGTGATCTAGGGTATGCGGATTGCACCACCCGCCCGCGGTTAACCGACGCAAATGGGGATGGAAATATTGATAACCGCGATCCAAACACAGGGGAAGAGCTGTGTTTTGGAATGGTCTATGGATTCGCCGTCTCACCTTTTGGTTGGGCTCGCTTCGATCCCACTTTAGGCCCAGGCGCCGACCCCAGTAATCCCAATTATGACGCGAACATTAATGGGGAGTACGGTATACCCTATTTCACGACAGTCCCCGAGACAGCTTTAGATAACTCTGGTGAGTATTATCGAGACACGCGCGATGCAGGGATTAGCCAAGTCCAAACCGAAATGGACTTGATAAGCCTCTCATCACTGGGTAACTATGACTTCTCTATTAATGAGCTAAGTGCAACTGCATACTATGAGTTTTACTATAACCAGCGTAAAACCAAATCCAACGGCGGTTACAGACAGTTCTTCCCTGTGGTTCCTGCTGATAATCCAACCAATCCATTTGGCACTAGTGGCTCGTTAGCTGAGTTCGGTGGTTACACTGCCCAGCCAGTTCTTCCAAGCTATGAACTCCTGGACCCCACATCAGAAGTTTCTATTGACAGATTTAACTTTTTTACTGGCTTAAAAGGTGATTTGTCTGCCACTTGGTCCTATGATATGTACCTTGGCTACGGATATTCTAAGGGTACCTATCAGAGTCATGCCTTTATTGAAGATCGCGTGACAAATGCATTGAACGCGGAGCTTGACTCTGACGGTAACCTCGTATGTAAAGACTTAGCTAGTAACCCTGATTGTGTCGCACTCAATCTATTTAATGAAGAAGCACTTCTTTATGGTCGCTTAACCGATAGCGAGCTAGGTTATATTACTGAGCAAATTGAAGGTGAAACCACTTACGATAGCTTCCAACTTGCAGGGCATGTTACCGGTGAACTCTTCAGTCTTCCTGCCGGGGAGGTTTATGGTGTAGTCGGTATTGAGTACCGAGACGAGTCCATTGATGATGTTCCTGATGAGCACGCTCAAAATAATAATATTTGGGGTGCAACTTCTGCAGGCCGTACAAAGGGTTCTGACACCGTTAAGGAAATATATGGTGAAATTGAGTTACCCATTTTTACAAATGTAATGATGGCTGAGGAGGTTAGTCTTAATCTCTCTACTCGCTGGACAGATTATGATTCTTACGGCGACGACACAACATACCGTGCGGCATTAAATTGGCAGGTCATCCCAAGTTTCCGTTTACGCGCCACAAAGGGCACATCCTTTCGCGCGCCAGATTTATATGAAATTTTCCTCGCGGATCAAACAGGTTTTGCAAACGGCTTATCTGATCCATGCCTAAACTATACCTCTACATATGAACCTGGCGACATCATCTACCAGAACTGCGCAGCAACGGTACCTGATGGCTTTGGCGAAAGTGGAAGTAGAAGTATTCTCACTATTACTGGTGGTGCGGAAGACCTAAAGGCAGAGACATCTGATTCATACACTTATGGATTCGTTTGGCAGCCAGAAGAAGTCGGCCTATCTCTCGCTGTAAGCTGGTTTGATATTGAAGTCAGTAATACCGTGCAAAGCCTAACTGCAATTGGCTTAATCCATAATTGCTATGGTTCCGAGAATTTCTCCAGCCCATTCTGCTCCAGGGTTGGTGCGCGTGACAGCGATGGTTTTATTACCGAAGTTGATGCTTCATTTATCAATATTGGCAAATATAACTCTTCAGGCTTTGATGTTGATGTGTTGTATGAGCATTCGTTCAATAATTTTGAATTTAGTGTAGACACCACTTTAACCTACACTGATGAGGCCAATAGCGAGCTTCTCGGTGAAATTGAAGACTATGAAGGTGCATTTGGCTTCCCTCACTGGAGGGGCGATATGGATGTTGGTGTAGACTATAAGGACTGGGAATTTAACTGGCGTATAGATTATATTGGTTCAACTGAAGAAGAGCCCAATGAGAACCTAATTTATCAAACAGATAGTGAGTTTTACCACACGCTTTCTGCACGCTATACCCAAGGCAACTGGGAAGTTCTTACAACCGTTCGTAATATCCTTGATGATGAACCACCCATTGTCTCTGACAATACTGGTAGCGTAACCGCCACACGAGTATTTAACACTCTACCAGGCTCGGGTTATCCACTTCTTGGCCGCACATTTATGGTACAGCTAGGATATGAATTTTAATTTCTAAAATTAAAATTTTAGGCCGGCCCGTTGGCCGGCCTTTTTATATTTAGTTATATTTGGTATTAAAATATGCGACGGAAAAATATCATATTTAAGATCATAAGATCGATTACTATAATAACGATAGCTGCCATAGCCAATATATCTATGGCTCAGCAGGTGCCGTTAGAAGCTTGGATACACGATCCCGTAATTGATTCAGTAACTGTAAATCCAAAGGGCTCAAAAATCTCAGCATTAACACTAGTTGACGTGAACGAGGCGCCGTATGCGACAATATGGCAAGCCGATGATTTAGCCAAAAAACCACTTTATTTTCGCCCTGACGACAGCAAGCTAATCTACCTATCTTGGGTAAGTGATAATAAGCTATTTGCCATAGGTAGACAGAAATATGATTATAGGTTTGGAGGAAAATTCACAAAGTGGTTTAAAAATATAGCCTATTTACTGGATTCTGAAACCGGTAAGTTTAGAGAGCTACTAGGGCATCGAGATGATATTCAATCAGTATCTATCGTTAACCAACTAGCAGAAAAGCCCAATAAGATTCTACTCAATGTAACAACTAGCAGTAGGGCCGAAGAGTTTTTAGAGCTTGATCTTAACAAACTAACTAGCAAGCGTGTTTTTCGTGGAGACGATCGAAGCTCCTTTAGTACAGATACTCTAGGAAATGTAGTTGTCAAAGAAAAGGTTTTTGGATCTGGTGAAGATGTACGCATTACCACCTATCTTAAAAACAAAGAAAGTAATAAGTGGGAAGAACATTTTAACTTTCATGCCTCAAAACGCGAGGGTGTTGGAGGTTTAACTGTTACAGCTGATGGATCGGTATACGTATCCGATAATACTAATAGAGACAAATCAGTTATCAAAAAATATGATCCTACTGAAAGAAAATTAAGCGATCCTATTTTTATCGGTGAAAACTATGAAATATCGGGAATAGTAACAAAATCTTATCCTATTGCAGGCGAGCCCGATCTTATTGGCTATAGTGTTGAAGGTCCAGCAAGAGAAACTATCTATACAGATCCTTTATATGCAAATTTACAAAAAAAGGTAAACGCAGCCCTACCTACCGATCAAATGCACCAACTCACCTCTATGTCACAGGGGCTGGAGCTGGTTGTGATTCTTTCTTCTGGCCCTAAAGAGCCAGGCGCCTACAGCCTTTTAGTTAATGGTAGCCAATTGCTACCTCTAGGCCGCAAGTTTCCAAACATTGATCCTAATATTATGTCTGAAATGAAGTTTGTCACCTACAAAGCACGTGACGGACTCGAGATTCCAGCATTTCTTACTACTCCATCACAAGGCAAGGCCCCTTACCCTACGGTAATCATGCCTCACGGTGGCCCTTGGGCCCGTGATTATCTCGGCTGGGACAGATGGGCTCAATTTTTGGCCAACCGGGGCTACGCTGTTTTACAGCCACAATACCGTGGCTCTGAAGGCTGGGGCCAAAAGCTGTGGCGAGCGGGCGACCTTGAATGGGGCCAAAAAATGCAGGATGACAAGGACGATGGTGCCCAATGGTTAGTCCAACAGGGAATTTCTGCCGAGGACCGCATTGCAATCTATGGTTATTCCTATGGAGGCTATGCCGCGATGGCCGCAACAGTGCGAGATAATAGCCCCTACCAATGTGCTATTGCTGGTGCAGGTTTATCCGAATTAGATACTTTTGATAAAATCACTTTCGAAAACCCTTTTAACCGGGAGTTCCAAAACCCAACAATTGGCGGTCTATCTCCACACTATCAAGCTGAAAAGGCAAACATTCCCTTGTTTATTTTTCACGGTGATAGAGACCAGAGAGTTCCTGTAGATCAATCAAGGAAATTCTATGAACGCCTGAAGAAGCTTGAAAAACCCGTTAAATACTTAGAAATTCCTGATCTTTGGCATAGTAATCCTTGGTTCCCACAACATCACCTAGCGATGTTGTCTTCATTGGAAGAATACCTAAAGAGTGACTGTGGTCCAGGTGGTTTATAAATGACTAAAAGCTCGAAAGCCAAGCTTTCGGGCTTTTTCTTATAGCCTTAAATTCGTCAAGATTTTAATTACCATATCACTCTGATTCATTGTATAAATATGTAAACCCGGCGCACCACCTTCCAATAAAGTCTCACAGAGATCAGTGACCACCTCTAAGCCTAGCTTTCGAATGTCCTCAGGATTGCTATAACTTTCCATACGTTTAATCAGCCATCTTGGAATCTCTGCACCACAATTTCGAGAGAAACGTACTAGGTTAGCAAAGTTAACTATCGGCATAATGCCAGGATAAATAGGGGCATCGATACCAGCTTTTTCACACTGATCAATGAAGTAAAAATAAGAATCTGGATTATAGAAATACTGGGTAAGGGCACTATTGGCCCCCGCCTCGAACTTGCCTTTAAGATAACGTATATCATCATCATAGCTGTTCGACTCAGGGTGTATCTCAGGGTATGCTGCGACTTCCAAGTGAAATTGATCACCGGTATGTCGGCGAATAAAAGCGACTAATTCATTCGCATAAACCAGTTGCGCCACTGCCCCCATGCCCGATGGCATATCACCGCGCAACGCTACGATTCGATTAACTCCAGCTTCAGCATACTGATTGAGTAGGCCCAGTATTGTCTCTTCATTATCACCACCAAATGACAAGTGAGGAGCAATTGAAATACCATCTCGCCGCATATTCGTCACAATACTCGACGTTGTCTCTCTCGTGGTGCCACCAGCACCATAGGTAACAGAAAAGAATTCAGGATTAAATGCCTGGAGCGCTTCGCGAGTTTTGTATAGCTTCTCGCGACCCTCTGGTGTTTTAGGAGGGAAAAATTCGAAACTTATGCGAATGGAGTCTTTCATTATATTTCTCCAACCCCGCACAATTCAGGTGCCGGCGATACCGGCACCTTTTAGTTAGGGGTGATTAGTACTTATAACTTTCAGGTTTGAACGGACCTTCAACTGAAACACCGATATAGTTAGCTTGTTGCTCGGTCATACGGGTAATAACACCACTAAAACCCTCAACCATATAGCGTGCAACTTCTTCATCCAGGTGCTTAGGCAGCACTTTTACATACAGCGCTGAAGTTTTTTGATCTGCCGGTAAGTCAGCAAACTTTTCTTTGAACAAATGGATCTGGGCGAGAACCTGGTTGGCAAAAGAGCCATCCATGATGCGACTCGGATGGCCAGTAGCGTTGCCGAGGTTTACCAGGCGGCCTTCAGACAGCAGCAGCAAGTGATCATTGGTTTCGCTATTGCGAACCACCTTATGTACCTGCGGCTTAACTTCCTGCCACTCCCAGTTTTCACGCATAAAGGCGGTGTCGATTTCATTATCGAAGTGACCAATATTACAAACCACCGCACCACTCTTCAGGGCGGAAAGCATGTGGGCATCGCAAACGTTTACGTTGCCAGTTGTAGTAACGATCAGGTCTGTATTGGCCAGCAGCTGTTTGTTAATACCCTCAGCGGTACCAGTATTAACGCCGTCGATGTAGGGGGAAACCAGCTCGAAGCCGTCCATACAAGCCTGCATCGCACAGATCGGGTCCACTTCAGAAACTCGTACGATCATGCCTTCCTGGCGCAGGGATGCTGCGGAACCTTTACCTACGTCGCCGTAACCAATAACCAGCGCTCGCTTACCAGAGAGCAAGTGGTCAGTGGCGCGCTTGATGGCGTCGTTGAGACTGTGGCGACAGCCGTATTTATTGTCGTTCTTGCTCTTGGTCACAGCGTCATTGACGTTGATCGCAGGAATCTTCAGGGTGCCTTCGCGCAGCATATCCTGCAGGCGGTGTACGCCAGTGGTGGTCTCTTCACTCACACCGTGGCAAGCATCGAGAAGTTGCGGGTATTCGCGGTGCAGCAATTCGGTGAGGTCGCCACCGTCATCCAAAATAATATTGGGTTGCCAGCCGGCAACATCGGCACCAATAGTGCGCTCAAGGCACCACTCGTATTCTTCTTCAGTTTCACCTTTCCAGGCAAATACGGGGATTCCGCGCGCAGCAATGGCAGCAGCAGCGTGATCCTGGGTGGAGAAAATATTACAGGAGGACCAGCGAACTTCAGCGCCCAGCGCGACCAGAGTTTCGATCAGCACTGCAGTCTGGATTGTCATGTGGATACAGCCCATGATACGGGCACCCGCCAGCGGCTGCTCTGCGCGGTATTTCTCACGCAGGGTCATCAGTGCCGGCATTTCACCTTCTGCAATTTCAATTTCACGGCGCCCCCACTCGGCCAGGGAAATGTCCGCAATTTTGTAATCTTTAAATTCAGTGCTCATTTGATTCATCGTTTTTGAGTCCAAAAATTATCTGCTTGCCGAGTGGTACCCAGCATATTTTGTATGCCCGCGCTTTTGGCGCAGGCATGAATATTTATTTCTGAAACTTAGAGGCCGGCTTGGGAGCGAAGCGCATCCGCCTTGTCGGTTTTTTCCCATGGGAAAGCAGTAAAGCTCTCACTGCGTTCCTGGCCATTGCTGTCGATCCAATTGTAAGTGTGGGTAAACGGATCGCGACCAAAGTGACCATAAGCTGCGGTCAACTGATACATCGGGTGCAACAGGTCGAGGGATTTGGAGATGGCGTAAGGACGCAGGTCAAAGTTTTCACGCACCAGCTCTACCAGCTTATCCTCTGGTACCAAACCGGTTCCAAAAGTATTAATTGCTACGGAAGTCGGCTCGGCGACACCGATGGCGTAGGAAACCTGAATCTCACAGCGCTTGGCCAAGCCTGCAGCGACAATGTTCTTAGCCACATAGCGACCCGCATAAGCGGCAGAGCGGTCAACCTTAGAGGGGTCCTTACCGGAAAACGCACCGCCGCCATGGCGAGCGGAGCCACCGTAAGTATCGACGATAATCTTGCGCCCGGTGAGACCGCAGTCCCCAACTGGCCCGCCAATAACAAAGTTGCCCGTCGGGTTGATATGGAACTTGGTGTCTTTATGCAGCCATTCCAGCGGCAAGGTGTTGTGAACAATCAGCTCCATCACTGCATCGCGCAGATCTTTTTGGCTGACATCCGGGTTGTGCTGGGTTGAAAGAACAACCGCATCGATCGCGCAGGGGCGACCCTGTTCGTCGTAACGGAAGGTCAGCTGGCTTTTTGCATCGGGGCGCAACCAGGGAAGCAGACCGGATTTACGCACTTCAGCCTGGCGCTCAACCAGACGATGGGAATAGTAGATCGGCGCAGGCATAAAGGTGGGGGTTTCGTTGGTCGCATAACCAAACATTAACCCCTGGTCCCCAGCACCCTGATCTTCCGGCTTAGCGCGGTCTACACCCTGTGCGATATCCACAGATTGTTTACCGATCACATTGATAACACCACAGGTCTCACCGTCATAACCCACGTCAGAAGAGGTGTAGCCGATATCGGTGATAACTTTACGCACCAGCTCTTCCAAGTCCACCCAGGCAGAGGTGGAAATCTCGCCGGCAATAACAGCAATACCGGTTTTCACCAGGGTTTCACAGGCAACCCGCGCCTGCTTATCACGGGCCAGTAGAGCATCCAATACAGCATCGGAAATCTGGTCGGCAATTTTATCCGGGTGCCCCTCAGATACGGATTCTGAGGTAAACAGTCTGTATTCACTCATTTTGAGGTCTCCATTGTCCCGCCGCAGCGGTTGAATATCTTTTAACTTCAGGCTGTGCCTGACAAACCCCCGTCAGGGCTTAATAAACTCTCTTATCTGGATCTGAAAGCCGTTGCGCAGGGCGCTGTAAATACTGCGCCCATCTTGTAAGCCAGCAGTCGCGGCCCAGTCACTCAACTGCTCTGGAGCAAAACCCAGCCATAAATCTCCGCAGGCCTCTCTGGCCCAGTCCTGGCTGTGTTCTTGCAATTCTGCAATTAAAAGCTGCCCGCCCTTTTTTAGGGCGCCGTGCAAATCGTGAAAAATTTGTGCCGGGTCAGGAGTGTGGTGCAGCACCATGTTCACCACGATGGTGTCGGCACTGGCCGGCCGTGCCGCAGCAGCGCGAGTATCGCTACAGACAAACTCGATATTTTTAATACCCTGTTCATCGGCAAAAGATTGGGCCCGCTCCAACATTGCAGAAGACAGATCCAGTGCTGTCACTGTCGCGAAACGCTGAGCCAACTCCTGTAGAAATTCACCTTCTCCAGGCCCAACTTCCAAGGCATGACGGCCAGGTTTGAGCAGCTGAGCCACCTGTGGTCCGTATACGTCATAGCTGGCAATCAATTCCTGCTGCTCGCGAAAGCGGTTGCCGTAATCGGCAAAGAAACGTCGCGATGCTTCCGCTCTCTCCTCAGAAATCCGGGATACCGCCTGCACCCGCACATCGGCCAGAGGCAAATGATCCAGGTTTGTAAATAGCTGTGCCAGCAGTGGAGTAGCTGCAGTGCGCCGGTAGAAAAGGTTATTACCTTCGCGGTGCTTGTTTACCAGACCTGCCTGGGCGAGCACTTTCAAGTGATGACTCAGGGCCGGTTGGCGCAAATCAAAGATTCGGCACAGCTCTAAAACACTGTAAGAATCCTGGCTAAGCAGGCGCAAAATTTCGAGCCGCAGGGGATCTCCGGCGGCTTTCAGGGTCAAGGCCAACTGAGGAATTGCCTCGGCTGGACTCAGTTCGGGTGCTGGCTCATTTTCAGACATGGGGCGAAGTCTAGCAGGGGAGCACACCTATATCAAAATGTTTTGATATAGCTTTATTAAATATTTTTGATATAGATGTTAATGGCGCCGCCTAATGCATAGAATTAGAAGTTTGTTGCAGCACTCAACAACAAATCCCCCACCAAAGCTTTGCGCGGGGCCGCCCTTTACGGGAAAATACGCCACCATTTTGTTGTTGCGGGAATCTGCCGGCAGAGCAGCGCCGCACCCTAGCTAAGAAACCAGAGAGCTCTTCTTATGTCTTCTACTCCCTCTCGCGCTGAAAAGGCCAACGCCATTCGCGCCCTGTCCATGGACGCGGTCCAGAAAGCCAAAAGCGGCCACCCCGGTGCGCCCATGGGTATGGCGGATATCGCCGAGGTGCTGTGGAATGACTACTTAAAGCACAACCCGGCCAACCCCAGCTGGGCCGATCGCGACCGCTTTGTACTGTCCAATGGTCACGGCTCCATGCTGCTTTATTCCCTGCTGCACCTGTCCGGCTATGATCTGCCGATTGAAGAGCTGCAGAATTTCCGCCAACTGCATTCCAAAACTCCGGGCCACCCCGAATACGGTTATGCCCCTGGTGTAGAAACCACCACCGGCCCACTGGGCCAAGGCATCACCAACGCTGTTGGTATGGCAATGGCAGAAAAGATAATGGGTGCCCAGTTCAATCGCCCCGGCTACGAACTGGTAGACCATCACACCTATGTATTCCTGGGCGATGGCTGCCTGATGGAAGGTATCTCCCACGAAGCCTGCTCCCTGGCCGGCACTCTGGGCCTGGGCAAGCTGGTCGCCTTCTATGACGACAACGGCATCTCCATTGATGGTGAAGTGGAAGGCTGGTTCACCGACGACACGCCCAAGCGCTTTGAATCCTACGGCTGGCACGTAATCCCCAATGTGGATGGCCACGATTCCGCCGCTATCAAAGCCGCTATTGAAGAAGCTCGCTCTGTTACTGATAAGCCCACCATTATTTGCTGCAAAACCGTGATCGGCTTCGGCTCCCCGAACAAACAGGGGCGCGAAGAGTGTCACGGTGCACCGCTGGGTGACGAAGAGATCGCCCTGGTTCGCGAAACCCTCGGTTGGGCCCACGGCCCATTTGAAATCCCCGAAGATATCTACACTGGCTGGGATGCCAAAGCCAAAGGTGAAGCCCAGGAAGACGAGTGGAAAGATATCCTGGCCGATTACCGCGAAGAATTCCCGGAGCTGGCAGCCGAATTTGAGCGCCGCATGAGCGGTGAACTGCCCGCAGATTTCCTCAGCAAAGCAGATGAGTACATCAAAGCCTGCCAGGAAAATGCAGAGAAGATCGCCTCTCGTAAAGCCAGCCAAAACGCTTTGAATGCCTACGGCCCGCTGCTGCCCGAATTCCTCGGCGGCTCCGCCGACCTGGCTGGCTCCAACCTCACTATCTGGTCAGGCTCCAAAGGCGTCAGCGCCGAGGATGCCTCCGGCAACTACATCTATTACGGTGTGCGCGAATTCGGCATGAGCGCCATTATGAATGGTATCGCTCTGCACGGTGGTTTCGTGCCCTACGGCGCTACCTTCCTGATGTTTATGGAATACGCCCGCAATGCTGTGCGCATGGCCGCACTGATGAAGCAGCGTGTGGTCTTTGTCTACACCCACGACTCTATTGGCCTGGGAGAAGACGGCCCGACTCACCAGCCGGTAGAACAGCTCAGCGCCTTGCGCGCCACTCCGAACCTGCACACTTGGCGTCCCTGTGACGCCACTGAATCCGCAGTGAGCTGGAAGATGGCTATCGCGCGCAAAGAAGGCCCCAGCACTATGGTCTTTAGCCGTCAGGGCCTGGCTCCTCAAGACCGCGACAGCGTACAGCTGGCTCAGATTGAGCGTGGTGGATATGTACTGTCCGACTGCGAAGGTGCTCCTGAAGCCATTATTATTGCCACTGGCTCCGAGGTAGAGCTGGCGATGGCGGCCCAGGAAAAACTGGTTGGCAAGAAAGTTCGCGTTGTTTCCATGCCCTGTGCCGAGTTGTTTATGGAGCAGGAAGAGGCTTATCGTGAGTCCGTACTGCCTTCTTCTGTACGTGCACGAGTAGCGGTAGAAGCGAGCCACAAAGACTACTGGTATAAGTTTGTCGGTTTCGATGGCGCTATTATCGGTATGGAAACCTTTGGCGAATCTGCCCCTGCCGGCGACTTGATGCGCTACTTTGGTTTCACTGTGGACAATGTGGCTGAAGCGGTAGAAAAACTGCTGAAGTAATACTGTTCTCTCCACTGAATATCATTTAGGTATCAACCCCCTGCGGCACTGGCTCAGCGCCGCGCGGGGACGCTGAGCTGACATTTTTTCTCCTGCCTGAAGTTGTGCTATGACCACTAGAATTGCCATCAATGGCTACGGCCGTATCGGCCGCTCCGTTTTACGCGCACTCTATGAGTCTGGCGCCCGCGATAGCTTACAAATAGTCGCCATCAATGAACTGGCTGACTGCGACACCATTGCACACCTGACAAAGTACGACTCTGTCCACGGCCGCTTCTCAGGCGAAGTTTCCGTGCATAAAGATGTCCTTGTGGTTAACGGAGATTCTATTGCCGTAACTCATTACGAGCAGTTAGAAGATCTGGATTGGCGACGGGATCAGGTAGATATCGTACTGGAATGCACCGGCAGCTTTAAGCAGCGACAAGGCGCGGAGTTGCACCTTACCGCAGGAGCCAAGAAAGTATTGTTTTCCCAACCCGCCAGCCGGGATGTCGATGCCACGATTGTTTACGGGGTGAACGACCATATTTTGACGGGCAAGGAACGGGTAATTTCGGCAGCCTCCTGCACGACTAATTGCAGTGTGCCAGTTATCGCCGCCCTGGATAAAGCCTTCGGCATTGAGGCCGGGGTCATTACCACTATTCACTCTGCGATGAACGATCAACCGGTAAGTGATGCCTATCACCATACTGATTTGAGAAAAACGCGTTCAGCGATAACCTCTGTTATCCCAGTTGATACGGCTTTGGCACGCGGTATTGAGAGAATACTACCCAATCTGGCAGGTAAATTTGAAGCCCAGGCCCTACGCGTTCCCACAGTCAATGTTTCTGCTATCGATTTATCAGTCTCACTACAAAGAGAAGTAAGTCGGGAAGATATTAATGCTTTATTAAAATCAGCTTCTGAGTCTGAGTTTAATGGTGTACTTGGCTTCACCCAAGAACCCCTCGCATCCTGTGACTTTAATCACGACCCCCGTTCGGGGATTATTGATGCAGGCCAAACTCGTGTAGCGGGGAATCGCTTAGCCAAGATTCTGATTTGGTTTGATAATGAATGGGGATTTGCCAATCGGATGTTGGATGTAGCGAAAATCTTATGAAAGTAATAGAGGGGTTACCCCCCTATTACTTCATTTTTAAAGCCTATTTAGAAATAGTTACTTCATCAGAATCTTCAGTTAAATCAAAGCTATGTTGAATAATTTTATATTTAGATGAACCTATAAGCTGATTTTCAGAGGTAAAACCAATATCAAAAACTGAGGAGATTTGAGATGCAGAGCACTCAGATGTTATCGGGTCAAGCTTTAGTAGCCTGCGAGCAACAACATATATACTGGCGTCAAATTCATTGAAAATAACCTGATCTAAACCCTCATAAGGATTCAGATAATCATCTCCATAAATCGAATTACATTTTTCAGAAAGAATTTTCCTATCACCCGAATCAATATTAACCTCGAAGACAACCCCCAAAGTATCATCTGACACATAAGCAGTGTTTTTTGATTTATCTATATCAATTCCAAGTATAGCTTCAAAACCCTCCCCTTCGCCTTTAACTTCACTCTTGGATATTAGTGAGCGCGTTCCGCTATTCAGATCTATCGCTATTATTGCATCGGGATAATTAACCGCGAATAATCGATTACCATCTTTATCCAAGGCCGCACTTTTTAGTTCATAGATCAGAGGGCCAGTGGCTATAGAATTATCGGTTAAAATTTTAAACTCTTCGTCTTCAATATGCTTTTTTAAAATTTTATCGTTAAATATGAGATAGATAAAATTTGATTCTCGATCAAAAACAACATCTTCTATTTTTAAATAACCATAATCATCTTCATCAGGATAAAGTTCCGCTAAAACCTCTCTATCAGAAGTATTAAGATTAACCTTATACAACCTCGCAGGATTACCAGAGTCAGTGCCAAATAGTGTATTACTCTCTACATCAAGATCAATCTCAGAAACAAAACCCAAAGGAGGTCCTGAACCTAGACCATTGGTAATAAGAGTTGACATTAACCCACTATCAATATCTATTTCTTTTATAGTATCAAAAGCTCTCCCAACAAGACTATTATTTCTTGCATTAAACTGTAGCCCCCATAGTGAGTGAACTAGAAATTTTTCATTAACAGCTTGCAAATCTATACTTAAAACCTCATGTCCATCCACAAGAGAAATGGCTTTAAGATATTTATCTACTAAATAGTAAACCAAATTATTTTCTTCTGCATAAGTGAAGCTTAGAAATCCATCTTCTTCTAAATTAAAATATTTGAGATAACTATCGCCATCAAAAGACAGCAGCCCCATACTTAAATCTCTATTATTTCGAAAATAATAGTTATTTAATATAAGTAACCCATGAGGAGTATACCTAATAGATACAGGGGCAATATTCAGACCATCAATAAGAGCATTATTTACAACGACCTCAATTGCCGAGGAATTTGGTGCTAACTTGACGAGCTTATGTTCAATTTCTTCCCGTGAATTAAGATCATTAGGGATAGCCTGATAAGCAAAATAAATAGAATCTTCAGAAGAAGAATAAGTAAAATTATTTCGACCATTATAATTTAAATACCAGTTATCCGTATCGTACCCCAGAAGATAGTTTTTCACTACATCTATATTACCACTTCCCATATCAATAGAGTAAATGGTGGCAATATATTGATGGCTATCGTCATTTTCTATGATAGATACGGCATTTAAATTCCCACTATTTGGATTATAGAAAAAAGCATCAAATTCTTCTTGAATTTCAAGTGGTATAACCTTTCTCTCCCTAGAACTTATATTATAAATGACTAAATTAAATTTATCATATCCATACTCTCTAACGATATATGCAAGTTCGTTACCTTCTGAATTAATCACAAAATAATTAGGAATTTGAGAATCATCAAATGTAATTTGAGACTTATCGGCATATTGGTCAAAATTACCTAAAGAATCCAGGCTAGAAACTGTTATTTCTGTATCAGCTTCTTTACTGACCTGCACCCAAGCAGACCATTTGTAACTATTTAAAATCTCATCTGAAGAATTTTCACTAGTATATTTTTTTAAATCCGCTTCTACACCATTAACAACTATTGAAGTAACTTCATGTTTATCCGTTACAACTCCGCTAGTAAAAACCCAGTTATTTGCCGTTTTAGACTTATTCCACGGAAATATGATTTTGGCTATTGGAGGAGAGTGGTCCCCTGTATCTTTAATTTCTACACTGATTGTACAGTTTTCAAAAATTGATTCTATTTCATATTTAAGCTCCTCAAGATCACCATCACAACCGCTTATATCACTGATAATATGTCCTGGCTCAACAGAAATATTAAAAGTAGCCCGGCTTCCCTTTTGAAGAGTAATTGTTTCTGGTTCTATAGTGCCATTGCCGTCTATAATAGTAGATATAGTAAAATCTTGTATAACTGGCACATCCTCTTTGCTGGTTTTATCCCCACTTCCACCACCGCTGCAAGCAGCTAGAGCCCATATAAAAATAAAAGCAAAAAATAATTTTTGAAAATACTGCAAACTCATATGAATCAATTGAATTCCGTTTAAAAATACTAATGTTTTCCAATTTTAGGCTTAGACTCCCAAAAAATGATCACACTATAGTGCTAAATGAGCTGACTGAGCCTAAAAGAACAATATCAGATAAAAGACCTCAATGGGCATAACTATTACGCTCCATCTATCGCACTACGGTTTGATCCGCGAAATAAGATATCTCTCGCGAACTTATTATTTGCAACCCTTATGGTACCTTGAGTACCCTAGACACTACAAAGGTGATAAAGAGCTTCTTGATACATCAAGCTTAAATTTCCCAAGAAAAAATATATTAACCACCTGCTGAAGAGCTGTAAATCTCACATAAAACACTGGTCAATTGCTACTTAAGCAGAGTACAAACTCGATTTTCTTTTCAATGATTTACCATTAAATCGACAGATTTGACTGGAACCTTCAATTACTTTGAAAAAGCAAACATATAGTAAGCGGGCAGCTTCATAGATGGGAATAAAATTTTCCCAGAGCTCATTGATATCTACCGGAGACCGGCGATTGCTGATAAATATAGAGGTGGATCAATGAAATAGCGACACTATTTTTGGTTAAAATGGCTGTCTGGTTACATCAGTTAAGTAAAAATCCAAATTATTTCTCACTCATAGATTTTCAAACAAGAACAAGAAAAGTTAATTTGCATATTTTCAATTAACACAATATTAATCTTTTGAGGCGCCTCTTTTTAAAAGAAAGTGGAAACTTTCATGCCACCAAAAAATACTGACATATATTAGTAGGCATGATATACAATAAAAAGCTTTTAAAGTATAGAAAGTGCACTATAGAGATTTAGAAATAAACACTCAATTCCGTTTCTGCATACAGGTTTTGCTGACTTATTAACGAGAATAAATATCTACTGGCCTAACACCAGTGCATCTCTAACCCAAAGACCAAATACTTAAATTAGTAAAAATAAATAAAAGTGTCTATAGACGCTTAAATAGCGTAAAAATTATCGACTTTAATAGTATGAGACTACAGGATGACTTTTCACTCATACAGAAAATAATTTATTTATAACGAATAATTTCAAATTTGAGCGTCATTATGTATACAGGCCTCAGCATCAAAAACAACTACTTTGTTTTGTTCATTACTTGCCTGCCTATATTCAGCAGCCAACTGCAACAGGCTCTGCTCTCTATCTTCCTTGTCAAGCTCACCCAATCTTTCAGCCGCATTATAAAAATCTTCCCAACCATTACTATCAATATAAAGCTGACGAAAAGCTGGAACTAAAGATTCATATTCTGCAGCCAAAGCCAAAGTAGCATTATTGGTTTTCTCTATATAGGCCTGGTAGCGCGCGGGGTAAGACCACTCTGCTGCCATACGCCAATAGCAACGCCTCAATCGACTCAGAATTTCCTCCTTTTCTTGGCGCTTTTCCTCGTCTGGCAAGTTGGATTGGTAAACTGGTTGAAGCTCTTTACGCGTCGCTGTCATTAACTGTCGTACCGCCAGTGCCTGAGCCTTAGTCTCCTCAGCAGAACTCGAGAGACCTTGGCTACGAAGCCAATCAGGTAGGGCAATTTCGGACACTGCTGTAGCAAAGCTCTCATTAAAGCGGGTATCACCCGGCACATAAACTCTACTGTGGGCCAACTCATGAAATAAGAGTCCGGCTAGTCTCTCCGGTGTCCAATTCACAAAGCTTGATAACACAGGGTCATTAAACCAACCCAGGGTGCTGTAGGCCGGAACGGCTCCCAGGTAGACATCGTAACCCTGGTTCCGCAGGCTATTTGCTTTGGCCATAGCCGCTGATTTGCGGAAGTAGCCCCTATAGCTAGCGCAACCAGCTATGGGGTAACACCATCGTTTGGGGCTCAGGGAAAACTCTGGTGCGGCCAAGACATTCCATATCGGGTACTCATCATCGAGCTGAACATAGGAGCTATAGGCTTGCCCCACTGGTAGTTTTAACTCCTGTGCTGCATAGGCACGGATTTCCTGAACGAGCTGTAATTGCTTCTGGAGTTGATCACTGGCATTGCCGTCTTGAACCAACTCTTCAATCGGCTGCCGGGCAGAGAGTATCCGCAATTGACCGCTTGCAGCCTGGAAGTAATAGCCCGCAGTCTCGCACCCGTAGAGCCCTAACAATACTAATACGAGCAGCCAAACTCTGGGGCGCGCTAAAAACCTAAGATCAGAAATACTGATATACACTCTTTTTCCTATTAGTATTTTTCTTAGAGAAACCCACCAGTCAAACGATTCCATGTGCAGAAGGTTATTCCATGTCACCAGTGGCAGCCGTCTTAACAGTATTTGCCCTGGTTTTAGGTGCTGTTGCCTGGTTGCGACTGCTATTTATTGGTTTTAGTCGCGACCCCTTGTCGGGGCTGATAGCACTATTTATGCCACCTTTGGCGCTTTTGCTGCTTCTGCCTGACAGGCGAGAAAATAGCGATCTTTATTCTTTATGTGGCGCGTCCTTACTCTGCCTGCTAGCAGCCCTGACCCTGCGTTGACCAACCCGTCGTTCTTACAATAAGTCGATCCAGCTTGATTTAGGTCAAGAGATTTCCATTACAGCTCCCTAGACTGCATAGGTGAAGCATTAGCCTATTTGGAGAGAAAAATGGATGCTTTAATTGACCTGTTTACCAGCTTTTCTGGCCTTCTCAGCTTGGCCGTTATTGCCTTTATATTCCTGATGGCAGCGTTTTTCGTTCGCTTGGTTCGCAACAATGTTGAAAAAGCTGTTGCCGAGCAGGAACGCATCGCAGCACAAGCAACCGGTTCCAATAAATAGCTAGGCTTCCATCGTTGTTGTAAGCAACCAAGCACAAGCTAGTTTAGCGTTTATCTCTCGATCTGGTATCTAATAGCGGGCTTTCTACAGCCGGTAGGGTGGTCAACCTCCCTGCAGCTGGGAAATAACCGTGTAATAAAGCTTCTTGTCATGGAAGAGGTGGAGTTGATGCTACTGAGAAGAGAGTGCGGCGTTGTACCCGTATAGCTAGCGCTCTCAGGTGAGTAACCCTATCGAGAGCGCAACTGCAATACCTCAAGCGCTGCTTGTGAAGCTAACCGCTGAAAGCCCAGTGGTGACTTTTTATCTCAGGTAGCAGGCTTATCTTTGGGTGAAGACTTCATCCAACGCCCAAATAAAATGCCAATCTCAAACAATAGCCACATGGGGAAGGCCAATAAGGATTGGGAAATTATATCCGGCGGTGTCAGTAGCATCCCAATTAAAAAGCATCCCACAATCACATAAGGGCGCTTGCTTGCCAGGGTCTTGGCATCCACTACCCCACTCCAAATCAGTAGGACTGTCGCGATAGGGATTTCAAAAGCAAAACCAAAAGCAAAGAAAAGCTTCAGCACCAGATCCAGATAACTGCGCATATCTGGCATTACCTTAATATCTTCTGGAGCAGTTCCAACAAAGAAATCAAAAAGAAGGGGAAAGACCACAAAATACGCAAATGCAATGCCGATATAAAAAAGTGCGACGCTACTAATTAATAATGGAATAGCAATACGTTTTTCATTTTTATACAGTCCCGGGGCAATAAATGACCACACTTGGTAAAGCACAAAAGGGATTGCAATAAAAAAAGAAACTATAAAGGTCGTTTTGAACGGGGTAAGGAACGTGGAAGTCACCTCTGTAGCGATCATTCCAACATCACCCGCCAAACGCTCCTGTAGTGGGTGGGCAATAAAATTATAAATTTCAGACGCAAACGGCATCAAGCAGACAAATAAGACCAATACGACTAAGAGGATTCGCAGTAGGCGATCACGCAGTTCGATCAGGTGGTCGATAAAAGGCTGATGTTTATCTTGGGACTGATCGCTCATGACTGGCTATCTTTTTCCTGTTGCGATGTTTTCTTCTCGCCTTGTTTTTCTTCTTCATCTTCATCGATGTTTTCAGGGTGGTCCGGGTTTAAATCCGGGTCCCCAAAATCATGCCAATGCTCCGGGTATTCCGGATCCTGTAACTCCTCGGCAGTTTCATCCTGTTCTGGTAAATAATCCTCCTGCTCTGCACGAGGATGAGCAGGTTCTTCTATCGCCTTTTCAGGCTTTGGTGCCTCAGGATGATTTACTCCAGCTGCCTGTTTTTCTACTGGTGTCCCTGCAACTTGTGGTTTTTCAGGCTGATTAAGCGCGTCGTGAACTTCCTTATTGGCTTCGCTAAAGGTTTGCTCCATCTCACGACGACTCTCCTCAATCTCACGCATAATGCGCTCGTTGTGAAGTTCACGCCGTATATCATCGGCTCCAACCTCTCGCTCCAATTCTTCGCGAGCACTATGTAAGGTCCGCTTCAAACCGGACCACCAGCGGGAAGTGGTACGCACCGCATCGGGCAGTCGCTCAGGGCCAACCACCAACAGGGCCACGGCAGCAACTACCAATAGTTCTAAAAAGCCGATATCAAACACAGAGTGACACTCGCCTTAGTCGTTGCCGATTATTTGTCCTGAGACTGTTTATCTTTATTTTTGACAGTACTGTCTTGGCCTGGCTTCTCTTCCTCATCGTGCTTGAGACGCTCGACATCTTTGTCTTCATCAGCATCCTTGGATTTGTCTTCATCCTTAACCGCTTTGCGGAAACCCTTAATTGCGCCCCCCAAATCGCCTCCGAGGTTTTTCAAACGCTTGGTTCCGAACAGTAGCAAGACTATGACCAGGACAATCAACAACTGCCAGATACTAATTCCACCGAATCCCATAATTGTCTCCATTACATTCAATAGGATGGCTTGAGTTTCTTACCGGGCACTCCCGCCATCAGGGGTGGTGCCACAAGTGATTCAAATTTTACTTAGTTCGCGCCGCTTTCTCTTCCAGGCCAGAAAGACCAAATCGGCGCCCAAGCTCTCGAACCACGTCCTGAGAATCAGCGCCCAAGTGAGATAGCATGACCAGCGAGTGAAACCATAGGTCCGCTGTCTCGGCAACCAGGTCTCGATTATCGCCACTACTCTGTGCGTCTTTTGCTGCAAGAATAGCTTCAGTGGCTTCTTCACCGACTTTTTCCAAAATCTTGTTCAGGCCTTTGCTATGTAGACTGGCCACATAGGATTCAGAAGCATCACTGCTATTTTTACGGCTTTCCAACACCGCATCGAGCTGTTGCAGCACATCTTTCATAATTGTTTCACTTATAAATGGACTTCGGGTCCTGAATCACCGGCTGATTCACCTGCCACTCTTCATCTTGAAGGAGGTGATAGAAACAACTACTGCGTCCGGTATGACAGGCGATTCCACCTTCCTGCTCGACCAACATTAATACGGTGTCCCCGTCACAATCCAGACGCAATTCACGCACCTTCTGCAGGAAGCCGGAGGTTTCTCCTTTGCGCCACAGGCCCTTGCGGGATCGGGACCAATAGACTGCGTAACCCTCACTGGCAGTGAGCGCCAGCGATTCCCGGTTCATCCAGGCCATCATCAACACCCGCCCGGTTTTGAAATCCTGGGCAATCGCAGGAACCAGGCCATCACTGTTCCAGCTGACTTTATCGAGAAAACCGGCCTTTGCTTGAATTTGAGTCAATGTCTAACAATCCTTAGAAGTTCCAGTGTAGGCCGAAGCGCCCTAGGGCCACAGCAGTAGCACTAGTGCAGCAACGCCCAGTACCCAACCAGTCGGCGGCAACTGAGCCAGCCATTCCGGTTTACTGACGGCGATGGCGCCAACACCCAACACAACTCCGGCGACCCGCCGAATATATTGGCGCAAGCCTCGGCGTTGCGAGTCCGCCAACTGCTCGCCAATTACCTCTAACTGGGGCGCCAGTTCCCGCGACTGCTCCAGAGCTGAGTACACCAGCTGTGGCATCTGCGGGAATTTCTCAAGCCACTCCGGACCGTAGCGCTTTATCTCACCCACAATTGTTTTGGGGTGGATTCGATCGCGCATCCAGCGCTCTAAAAATGGATGAGCAGTCTTCCACAGATCCAGCTGCGGATAAAGCTGTCGACCCAAACCTTCGATATTCAACAGGGTCTTTTGTAACAGTACCAGCTGTGGCTGTACCGCCATATCGAATCGGCGCGCAGTCTGGAACAGACTGATCAACACCCGAGCGAAGGAAATCTCTCCCAGGGGTTTTTCAAAAATGGGCTCACAGACCGAGCGAATAGCGGACTCAAAGGCATTGATCGGCGTGTCGGAGCGAACCCAACCACTTTGCACGTGCAGCTCCGCCACCATACGGTAATCGCGGCGGAACATCGCCAGGAGATTGCGCGCCAAATAGTACTGATCTTCCCGTGTCAGGCTACCGACGATTGCGGTATCAATCGCAATATATTGCGGGCGCTGCGGGTGCTCCCTGGAAACGAAAATGTTGCCCGGGTGCATATCCGCATGGAAGAAGTTGTACTCGAATACCTGCTTAAAGAAGATCTCAACACCGCGCTCAGCCAGTAGCTGCATATTGGTGTCCTGGGCGCGAAGCTGGGCCAGATCGGTGACGGGGATACCGTCGATACGCTCCAACACCAGGACATTTTCACGGGTGTAATCCCAGTGCACTTCGGGGATATACAACAGCGGGGAGTTGGTAAAGTTGCGGCGGAGCTGGGTGCCGTTGGCCGCTTCACGAGTTAGGTCCAATTCACCTTCAATCGTGTGCCGATAGTCCTCAACCACCTCCACCGGGCGCATGCGGCGCCCTTCGGGCACAAAGCGTTCAATTCCACGAGCGATCACCCCCAGGAGCTTCAAGTCTTCCTGGATTACCTCATCAATGCCCGGGCGCAGTACTTTGACGACCACTGATTCGCCGCTCTTTAATTCAGCCGCATGCACCTGTGCAACTGAAGCCGCTGCCAGTGGCTGCTGATCAAATTTGGCAAAGACCTCATCCACCTTGGCACCAAGGGCTTCTTCGATCAGAGCCGTGCACTGGTCACTGGGGAAGGGCGGCACCTTGTCCTGTAAATAATCTAATTGCTCGACAATATCTGGCGGCAGCAGGTCGGGACGAGTGGAGAGAAGTTGGCCGAATTTAACGAAAATGGGGCCCAGCTCTTCCAAGGCTCGGCGCAGCCTTTCGCCCCGTGGCATCTTGGACTGCGGCAGCAACTTCACCGGAAGTAGCAATCCCCGCAACCACAGTGGGCGCTCCTCGGCTGGCAATAATTGATCGAGACGATAGCGCAGAAAAACCCGCGCGATTGTGAGACTTCGACGAACAGGCAAAACTACTCAGCCTCCCTGCGGGAAAACTTTTCTTCCAGCAAGCGTACGCGCGCCTCGAGCCGTTCAGCAGCTAGAGAGGCCTCGGCCAGGTCTTCGACAAATGCTTCGAACTGGGCCTGGGGCGGGGTCAGCTGCCACTCCTCACTGATAGCCTCCGCCGCCACTTCAGGCGCCCGATTCAGGTTGCCTCCCAACCAGCGGGCAGCATCGCGCAGGACATTGCCAATTGAGTGGGCGGGAATATCGCCAACCACTTGTGCCAGCGGCGCTTCCCAATCGATATCCAGGTCACTCAAGATCCATTGCAGTTCTGCCAGCAGGGCACTGGAGCCGCTCACTGACACCCCCAATCCGGCAGGAGTTGCATCCGGGTCTTTGATCAGGCGTACAAAAGACAGCGCTGAACCGCTTAACTGGGTGGTAACTTCCCCCTCCCAGTGCTGGCGCACCCGCACCTGGTCACCCTCGATACACAGGCAAAACTGTAGTTGCGGGGCGGTTAAATCCAGCGCCATGGTTTTCCCATCCAGTGCGGAAAGGCGCTCGCGTGTCGCCGGGTCATACTGGAGGGCAGCATTAATTGTGGTTTCCAGCGCGGCATCAAATCCCGCGCGAAAAGTGGGGTCGCTCATGGCGGTTTACGGCCTCGTGCCTGCGCTCAGAGAAAAAATAGGCTTATGCAGTTTTTCAGGGCTTGATGCCCCGGTGCAAGGCGACAATTCCGCCGGTCATATTGTGGAATTCACAATCGACAAAACCGGCATCCGCCATCATCCCCTTGAGGGTTTCCTGATCTGGATGCATGCGGATACTCTCCGCCAGGTAGCGATAGCTGTCCGCATCATTGGCAACCAGTTTGCCCATAAATGGCAACAGGCGGAAAGAGTACTGATCGTAGACTTTCTCCAACAGCTTCGACTGGGGCTTGGAAAACTCCAGCACTAACAATCGGCCACCGGGTTTCAACACGCGCAACATGGAGCGCAGTGCCAGGTCCTTATCGGTGACATTGCGCAGGCCGAAAGCGATCGTGATGCAATCAAAGGTATTGTCCGGGAAGGGCAGGTACTGGGCATCTGCCTGCACCGGTACCACGTTGCCGGCGATTCCCCGGTCGAGCAGGCGATCGCGACCCACTCGCAACATCGATTCGTTGATGTCCGCCAATACTACCTGGCCGCTGGCCCCCACAATGCGGGAGAAGCGCGCGGTGAGGTCACCGGTACCCCCGGCGATATCGAGAATACTTTGGCCCCGTCGGGCCCCGGACAATTCGATGGTGAAACGCTTCCAGAGGCGGTGAACGCCTCCAGACATCAAGTCGTTCATTACATCGTAACGGGCTGCTACAGAGTGGAACACTTCTGCCACACGACCGGCCTTTTCTTCCACCGGCACTTCCTGGTAGCCGAAGTGGGTGGTCTTGCGATCCTTCATGCTATGCCTGCTGAGCGAAAACTTTAAAAGGCCATTGTACATTGCCGGAGCCAGTGGGGCACCGCTTGAAATCAAGCAGAGCGGAAACCACTAAAATTTAATGGGATCACCCGGGACTGTTCTATGAGCTACCAATTCCAATGTGAGTCTCCTTTTCCCGAGCAAATCAAATCTATCGCCCAGGCAGAAGTAACGGCGGCAAACGGATACTTGCTCCGCAACGGAGGGGAAACTGCCGTCCACGAACTGCGCAAACGCTGCAAGAAAATTCGCGCGCTACTGCGCCTGGTCCGCCCACAAATCGGTAGCACTTTTCAGCGCGAAAATACCCACTACAGAAAATTGGCAAACACTCTCGCCCACACCCGCGACCTCACAGCACTGCGCATCGCTTTACTGGGATTGGCACCGCCACATCACTTTCACCGGTTACACCATCTCCTCGACGAACTGATCCAGGCAGAGCAAAACCACTCAGCGGTTCAAGCGGCATTGAAACTCCTCGATAAAGGTCAAATAAGAATTCCATCGTGGCCGCTTGAACAGCTCGGCTGGCATGATGCGGAAGCCGGTTACCTGCGCGGCTACCGAAAAGCCGCAAGCGCATGGCGTAAAGTGCGCAGGCACAAAAATGCAAACCGCCTGCATCTATTGCGTAAAAGAGCCAAGGATCACTGGTACCAGAGCCGCTTATTGAGGAAGCGTTATCCGCTCACTGTGGGCGAGCGCTGTAAGTCACTAAAGGAGTTGGGAGAAGTTCTGGGTGATTGGCGTGATCTCCATTTGCTGGCACGGCTGGTAATCACTCAGGGAGACAAGCTGCAAAGTGAGTTTGGCACGGTGCTAAAAATTATCCGGCACCGACAAAGCCTACTAATGAAAAAGACCGAAGCGCTCTGTGAGGTGCTTTTCTCCAAGCCTCAATTCAAGATCTAACCGGGGAAAGTGTCGGTGTGGATGAACATGCCATCCACACCGACAGCTGATGGAATTACTGTTCCAATAATCCGCCAGCGCGTGCCATTACGTGAAACAGGAAGTTTTGTTCGTTGGTGCCGCTCACCAGGTGCGCACCCGGTCCGCGCGCCCAAACACCCACATCCTCACCGGCGTGGGATTCACTGCTCATGGGAATCAGGGCATCCTGCTGGTAATCCAGGGCGGCAGTGTCTGTGCTCACCAGGCTCGGACGCGCTCCGCTATCACCGGCACTGTAGCCCGGGCCATTAGCATAGCTCAGAGTCGTGTAGGGCAGGCCATCTTCCGCCAGGGCATGGGAGGTTTCCGCTTCGCCATGGCCGTCATTGCCAATCACTTTTCCGAGAATGGGGTTACCGCGAGTGGGGTAGCCGGCGATAGTCATCACGTGGCTGTGGTCCGCAGTAACAACAATCAGGGTGTCTTCTGCACTGGTATTATCCATGGCGTACTGAATCGCTTCTGCAAATTCCACCGCATCGGTCAGGGCGCGATAGGCGTTGCCGGCGTGGTGACCGTGGTCGATACGACCGGATTCCACCATCAGGAAGTAGCCGTCCTCATTTTTCTGCAACATCTCGAGACCTTTGGCGGTCATCTCTGACAGGGAGGGCTCACCGGCTTTGTCGTCCTCGCGAACGGCTTCATATTCCATGTGTGAGGAATTAAACAGGCCGAACAGCTTGTCAGTTGCAGAAGCGTCTACGGCTTCAAAAGCAGTGGTGTCTTCAACGTAGGCAATATTGTTTACACCATCGTCGTAACGGGCCTTCCATTCATCCACCAGGTTACGCCCATCTTCACGGCGCCCCGCTTCACCTTCAATATCGGTAATATCGGTGGGCAGGAAGTTGCGACGACCACCGCCCATTACCACATCGATACCATCACCGGCTTCAAACTCTATCAGTTGAGCGGCGATATCGGTACAGCCATCCGGGGCTTCTTCCTCCCAGCCGCGCTCAGGTACTTTGGCATAAGTAGCCGCCGGAGTGGCGTGGGTGATACGCGCGGTACTGATAATACCGGTGCTCTTGCCCAGGTCTTCAGCCAGCTCAATTGCCGTCGTCAGCGGGTACTCGAGGCTGGCAGCACAATCGCCGCGCGCAACATTTTCGGCAACACTCAATACACCGGCCTTGGTTTTAACACCGGTTACCAGCGCGGTCATGGTGCCGGCAGAGTCCGGGGTTTGCTGGTTGGTGTTGTAGGTTTTAACCAGACCGGCAA
The DNA here is from genome assembly GCF_052468095.1 of Microbulbifer maximicatervae (SeqCode). The sequence continues at coordinate 5,174,422 of NZ_CP174332.1, read as the reverse complement.
ATGGCATCTTCTCAAAGCTCAGCTGGTATTCCTCACCATCGAGGCCCTGCTGCTGACCCGCCAGGATACGGGCGGCGGTCACTGTGGAGATACCCATACCATCGCCAACGAACAGGATAATGTTCTTGGCCGCACCGGGGGTGTTGTTGATTTCTACAGCGCTCGCTTCTTCGACCGCCTGCTGGGCTTCCTGGAACCAGCTACTGTTGCTCTGAGCAGAGGAAACACCGACATGCTCCTCTTCGGGTAATTCCACTACGTCGTCAGAGTTTGAGTTGTCGTCGCTACAGGCGGTGGCCAGTAGGGCGACAGAGAAAGCCAGTACTGTTTTCTTAAAATGTCTCATGGTGAATTACCCCCAGTTATTCTTCTGTCAGCGACAGGTCGGTCGCAGCAGTCATCACGTGGAAGACTGCACTCTGCTCCAGGCTACCTTGTACCCGCTCGGCGCCGGCGCCGATAGCGTGCAGGCTGATATCCTCGCCCGCATGGCTCTCAGACTCCAGGTGCACCATTGCTTCCTGGTGGAAGCCCGGCGCTTCGGTATCCACGCCGGAGAGATCTTTGCGTCCGGTATCGGCGGCGATATCGTAACGCTCATCCGCGTCGGTATTTTCACCTAAATCGGCATAACCCAGGCCATTGGCATAGCTCAGGGTGGTGTAAGGTTTACCGTCCGCAGCGAGACCTTCTTCCGCTTCTGCGGCACCGCTGCTGTCATTCTCAACCACTTTACCGAGTATCGGGTTACCGCGAGTCGGATAGCCGGCGATAGTCATCACATGGCTGTGGTCGGCGGTCACGAGGATCAAGGTGTCCTCAAGATCCACTTTATCCAAAGCAACCTGTACCGCATCCGCAAAGGCGATGGCATCGTGCAAGGCGTTGTAGGCATTACCGGCATGGTGGCCGTGGTCGATACGCCCGGACTCTACCATCAGGAAGTAGCCATCGCTGTCTTTTTCCAGCAGCTCGATGGCGGTATCAGTCATCTCGGCAATGCTCGGCTCATCGCTGTCCTTGGCGATGCGGTCCGCATCGTAACTCATGTGGCTGCTGGTGAAGAGCCCCAATAACTTATCGGTGGAGGCAATATCGACGCCTTCCAGCTCGGAGCCACTCTCCACGTACACAGCAGTCTGCTCACCGTCATAGCGCTCCAGCCATTCACTGGTCAGGTCGCGGCCGTCTTCACGCCTACCGTCGTTGTCGGTGGTAACAAAGTTGCGGCGGCCACCGCCGAGCATGACATCGATACCGTCGCCGGCAGACACCTCAACCATCTGCGAGGCGATATCGGAACAATCACCCTCGGCGGAATACTCCCAGTTGCGCTCCGGGCTGCGGGAGTATGTAGCTGCGGGCGTGGCGTGGGTCAGGCGCGCAGTGGAAACAATGCCGGTGGCCTTGCCACGGCTCTCCACCATTTCCAGGAAGGTATTTAATTCCTTACCCTCGGTGCTGGCGCAATCAGCTCGCAGTGCATCGCCGTCGATATTAATTACACCGGCGCGGGTTTTTACACCGGTCATCATGGCGGTCATGGTACCGGCGGAATCCGGAGTCTGCTGATTGGTGTTGTAGGTTTTGATCAGTGCGGTATACGGAAACTCTTCAAAAGAGAGTGCATTTTCTTCGCCGCTCTCACCGACTAGCTGGCCTTCAAGGATACGGGCGGCGGTTAGTGTGGAAATGCCCATTCCATCGCCGACGAACAGAATTACATTCTTCGCAGTTTTTGCCTCTCGGGAAAGCGAAGCGCGCTCTTCCAATCGGTCAGCACTTTCCGTGTACCAGGCACTATTGGTTTGGTAGTCGGGCAGGGTTGCCGCTGAAACAGCGGAAGCGAGAGGAATCAGACAAAAGGCGCTCAGTGCGCGGACAATTGTTTTTGCCATGGGGGCCTCCGAAACTCGTTAATTTGGCGAGCATTAGAGTTCCAAAATGTGACAAAAGAATTACGCGCCGGTTACGTTGTTAATATCTTTGCTCTGAAAATCAATGAATATCAAAGAATTACGTAAACTTGACAATATTTGGCAAAGACATACCAAAAATTAATTATTTCGGTAATAAATTATTGAGAAGAGTGGGGAGATATTGAGAGAGAGAAGGGTGGAACCGCCCCCTGGGGAGCGGTTGTCATTACCGATCAATTTGCCACTAGCCGATAAACTTCACCACACTCTCATCCGGGTCGCGGCCCTGACCAGCATCGCGCAGACGCTGTAGGTAAGCCTCCCAGTTGGACGAATAGTTTTCAGCTAGTTCGTGCAAATACTCCCAGGTAAAAATACCGGTGTCGTGGCCATCGTCGAAATCGATTTTTAGCGCATAGCGGCCAGCCGCCTCCACCGTGTCGATACCCACATGCATTTTGCCACTGACCAGCACCGGTTCGCTGGCACCGTGGCCACGCACCTCGGCGCTGGGGGAGTAGACGCGCAGGTACTCTGCCGGCAAGGTAAATTCAGCATCGCCAAATACCAGATGCAGCCTTTTCTCTGCGCGATTCAATCGGATTTTTTGCGGTTTCATTATATTTACAAAATAAAACGCGACAGGTCTTCGTTCTGGCTCAACTCGCCCAGATGGCTGTCCACATAGGCGGCATCAATATTCAGAGAAGTATTGCCATCGCCCGCATCAAAGGAAATTTCCTCCAGCAAGCGCTCCAATACCGTGTGCAGTCGGCGTGCACCGATATTCTCGGTACGTTCATTCACCTCGAAGGCCACTTCCGCGATGCGGCGAATACCGTCTTCACTAAATTGCAGTTCCAGCCCCTCAGTGGCCAGCAATGCTTTTTGCTGCTCGGTAAGGGAAGCGGACGGCTCGGTGAGGATGCGCTCGAAATCTGCGGAGCTCAGCGAATTCAATTCCACGCGAATGGGCAGACGACCCTGCAACTCGGGAATCAGGTCCGAGGGCTTGGACAGGTGGAAGGCGCCAGAGGCAATAAACAGGATGTGGTCGGTTTTGATCATGCCGTACTTGGTGTTAACCGTGCTGCCTTCAATCAGTGGCAGCAGGTCGCGCTGTACTCCTTCGCGGGAAACATCGGCACCGCCGCTCTCCTGGCGCTTGGCGACTTTATCGATTTCATCGATAAATACGATGCCATTCTGTTCGGCAGCGCGGATCGCACGGGTCTTAACATCTTCGTCGTTGACCAGCTTGGCCGCTTCCTCGTCGGTAAGCTGCTTGAGGGCCTGTTTCACCGGCAGCTTGCTCTTGCGGGTCTTGCCCTGGGACATATTCGAGAACATGCCCTGGAGCTGGTTAGTCATTTCCTCCATACCGGGAGGGGCCATAATCTCAACGCCCATGGGCGCAGCGGCCAGATCCACCTCAACCTCTTTGTCATCGAGATCACCTTCGCGCAACTTCTTGCGGAATAGCTGGCGAGTGCTGGAATCCTTATCGGTGGGCTCGGTGGAGCGCGCCGGCGGCAGCAGGGCATCGAGGATGCGCTCTTCTGCGGCGTCCATAGCGCGCTGCTCAACACCAGCCATGGCCTGCTCGCGTTCCTGCTTCACTGCCATCTCGACAAGATCGCGGACAATCGACTCTACATCCCGACCGACATAGCCCACTTCGGTAAATTTAGTCGCCTCTACCTTGATAAAGGGCGCATTCGCCAGTTTAGCCAGGCGGCGGGCAATTTCCGTCTTACCCACGCCGGTAGGGCCAATCATCAAGATATTTTTCGGCGTGATCTCGGCGCGCAGGTCTTCACTAACCTGCATACGGCGCCAGCGGTTGCGCAGCGCAATGGCTACCGCACGCTTGGCCTCCTGCTGGCCGACAATATGGCGGTCGAGTTCGTGGACAATTTCTCTGGGTGTCATCTGGGACATACAAATTCCTGCAAAAATTCTTGCGGGGGCTTAAACAGCCCGCCAGCCGGTCACTCTAGGGTGTACCCGATAATCAATAAGCCAGTTCTTCGATGGTGTGGTTCTGGTTGGTGTAAACACAGATATCACCGGCGATCTTCAGTCCCTGCTCCACAATAGAGCGGGCATCCATATCGGTATTGTCCAGCAGCGCGCGGGCTGCCGACTGGGCGAAGGGGCCACCGGAACCGATAGCAATCAGGTCGTCTTCCGGCTGAATCACGTCGCCATTACCGGTCACAATCAAACTGGCAGTGGAATCGGCAACCGCCAGCAGGGCCTCCAAGCGGCGCAGGGCGCGGTCGGTACGCCAATCTTTGGCCAACTCCACAGCGGCGCGGGTCAGCTGGCCACCGTGGGCCTCAAGCTTGGCTTCAAAACGTTCGAACAGGGTGAAAGCGTCTGCAGTACCACCGGCAAAACCGGCAATAACCTTATCTTTGTACAGGCGACGCACCTTGCGCGCATTGCCTTTCATAACGGTGTTGCCCATGGACACCTGGCCGTCGCCGCCAATCACAACTTTGCCGTTGCGGCGACAGGATAAAATAGTAGTTCCGCGATACTGTTCCAATGGAGACCTCTCGGATTGCGCGTGTACTCTGGCAGCGGGCATCGAAGTGCCCGCGCCGGGGAATTGTCTTCAGACTAGGTAAGTGAGGACGGTACGCGCCGATTTCAATAAGAGAGGTCACAATTACTGAGTGGGGCAACACACCTTAATAAACGGAATTGATGGTCACTGGGTCGCCGGGCGTTTTAGCACCAGCGGCATCAGGCGATGCTCAGCCAGTGTCTGGCGCGCTTTGGCCATCCGGGAGCGGTTGCTGTAAGGGCCCACCAATACCCGGTGCCAGGTACCCCGGCTATCGGTGGCCGATTCCACTTTGACATCCAGGTTGGCCAGGGTCAGCTCAACGCGCAAGCGCTCCGCTTCAGAGGCATCGCGAAACGATGCCGCCTGCAGGATATATACCTGTGCCGGGGTGCTGCGATCGGGTTCCGATGAGCTACTGTTCTGGGAACTGTTGGTGGAGTCACTGCGGCGCGCCGGTTGTGCCACTTTGGGCGGGGGTACCGTGACTTCGTTTTCTTTTAATTTTGTATAAAAATCAAAACGCGGTTGAGGCGATGTTTCCTCTCGCTGCTGCACCGCCTTTGGCTTAATGCTGCTTATTCCCCGGCTGTCCTTGTCCATGCCCTGAAGAAACAGTACGGCCACCGCAAAGCCACCGACAAAATTCCCCAGGACAAACCAAACCCATGCGGGTTTGCCTGCGGCTTTTTTACTGCGGCGATTACTGGTGCGACGGCTCATCGAAAATTTCTTCCCTGCAAGGTTTTAGCGGTTTGTGAATTGTACCGCCAATTTAGTGCCAGGCGCGTAACCCAGCGCATATTCACGATAATTCCTGCGCATCCATATCCACGGCCCAGCGCAGGCGGCGATTTTTATTGCCCTCCGCCCAGGCACACACTCGCGCCAGCAACGGCTGTAGGTGGGCTCGGTTTTGTGCGGTGACCTGAATATAAAATCGGAAGCGCCCGGATTTGCGTTCCAGTAGTGCCGGCACCGGCCCCAGATATTGGATCTGGGGCGATGGGGGTGCCAGGGACTGCATAAAGAGTCGCGCATTTTGTAGAAACTCTTCGGCCCAACCGGGCTCTTCACACTCCGCCCTCACCAGTGCCATAGCACTCGCGGGAGGCAACTGTGCAACCGTGCGATCCCTCAGCAACTGGCGCGCAAAAGCGCCATAGCCTTTTTCCAGCAACAATTGTAAAAGCGGGTGCTCGGGGAAGCGGCTCTGAACCAATACCCGCCCACTGAGACTGCCGCGCCCCGCACGACCCGCCACCTGTTCCAATAACTGGCCGGTACGCTCTGGCGCGCGGAAATCTGCGCTAAACAGGCCGCCATCGGCATCCTGGATCACTACCAAAGTGACCTTGGGCAAATGGTGCCCCTTGGCCAGCATCTGGGTTCCTAACAACAGGCAGGGCTCGCCCTCTCGCGCCGGTGCTAACAATTTATCCAGCGCCTGTTTGCTCGCCGTGGTATCCCGGTCCACACGTATCACTGGGTAGTCCGCAAAGCGACGGGCCAACAGTTCCTCGCTGCGTTCCGTGCCGGCACCCAGGGCCGAGATCGAACGGCTGTGACATTGTGGACAGCTATCAACCAGCGGGCGGCGGTAATCGCAGTGATGGCAGCGCAACTGGCGTTGCCGCCGGTGCATAGTCAGCTTGCTCGAGCAGTGCGGGCAATCCGCCAGCCAGCCGCAATCATCACAAGTCAGCGCGGGGGCAAAGCCGCGCCGGTTGATAAACACCAGGGCCTGCTCACCTCGCGCTAGGGTATCGCCGATATGGCGCAGCACCTGGGGAGAAAATCCCTCTTCCAAAGGCTCCCGCAGTGTCGGTACTACGTGAATTTGCGGCGGCTTGGCATCACCGGCGCGATAGCGCATACGCAGGTGTTGATAGCGCCCATTCAGAGCGTTGTGCAAGGTTTCCAGAGAGGGCGTGGCCGAACCCAAAACCACCGGCACATTATTATTGCGCCCCAAAACCACGGCCAAGTCCCGGGCCGAATAGCGCACACCGTCCTGCTGTTTAAAAGAAGCATCGTGTTCTTCATCGACAATCACAACGCCGAGCCTGGGCAGGGGGGTCATAATGGCTGAACGGGTGCCGATCACAATATCTGCCTGCCCACCCGCTGCCGCCAACCAGGATTGAGCGCGCTCGCCGTCGGCCAAGCCAGAGTGCAGCGCTGCAATACTGTGCTTGGGAAATCGTGCGGCAATACGCCTCAGCGTTTGCGGCGTAAGTCCAATCTCCGGCACCAGTAACAATGCCTGGCGACCGCTATCCAGAACCCGCTGCATCAGGCGCAGATAAACTTCGGTCTTGCCACTGCCGGTGGTGCCCTCCAGTAATGAAGCAGAGAAGCCGCTGCAATCGATACTGTCGAGCACCTGTTGCTGTTCGCTATTCAGCTCCGGAGCCGGTGTACTCTCTGCTGCGGGTAGCGGCGCAGGTACGGTAGGGCCTGGAATCCACTCCACCAGGCCGCGATCCTGTAAGGCGCGAATCACGGGGGTATTGTGGCCGAGGGTCTTAAGATGGGTTCGGCTCTGCTTGCCATCACTCAACAGCAACTGGAACAGAGCCTGCTGCTTGGGGGCGCGTGCCAGTGCAGTTTTCGGTAAGCCCTTTCCCTCTGTCGTGAGCTGAAGCCACTGCTCCGCCCAATGATCAGACGGCTTACCTTTGCGCAGTGCCACGGGCAGGGCAGCGGCGTAGACCTCGCCGAGGGGCGCCTGGTAATAGTCGGCAATCCAGGACAGCAGCTTGCGGCTGCCATCACCAAACAGAACCTCCGAATCCACCAGTTCCAGCGCTGGCTTCAAACTGCTGTGCGGCGACTCCTGCACGATATCCAACAGTACTGCCACTAACTTGCGCCCGGCAAAGGGCACCCAGAGGCGCTGGCCGGGCCGCAATGACTCCGGCGAAAGTCCCTCCGGCGGCAAATAGTCAAACAAGCGCCTCAGGGGCACGGGCACTGCCAGCCTTAAAATGACTCTCTGTTGGACTGACTCCTGCACCTGGCCCCCACTCACTCAAGCAAAAGGCGCTAGTGTAATGGCAGATGTGGCAAGTTGCAGGGCTTCGTCGGGGATAATGACTGTTAAGGAGCCTCTGAATAACTCCTTAAGGCCGAATTGGCGACTTAGGCGTCACAGAGGAATTAGTGAGGTCAATTGTTATCAAAGCTGTTGTGCAATGCTAACAAGTGGCCATCCTCAGTTATTTCGCCACCCAATTGTGCTTGAACCGCGACATTAATCTGATAGTATGCGCCGACTTTTTAAACAGCCTGGAACCATACTGGTTCCTGCACCAATGACGATGCCGTGCTCGGCAAAAGATCGAGTGGCGGTTTCGAAAAGAGGCAATCATGAAAGCAGATATCCATCCTAACTACACCGACATCTCCGCTACCTGTTCCTGCGGCAATGTTGTAAAAACCCGTTCCACTCTGGGCAAAGACCTGCAAATCGACGTTTGCTCCCAGTGCCACCCTTTCTACACTGGCAAGCAGAAGCAGGCTACCACTGGTGGTCGTGTTGACCGTTTCAAGAAGCGTTTCGGCAGCCGTATCGGCAAATAATCCGGGCTCTTCGCTCGAATGGACCCGCCGCTTGCGGCAGGGCCCATTCCAAAAAGGCACCTCGCACTGCGATGGTGCCTTTTTTGTATCTATTTATTCCCCATCGTATCCAGCAGCCGTAAGCGTCTGTGTACAAAATCAAAATCGACTTGAATCGCTTAACCTTACCGCTATTGGCAACCACTTTATCCTTATAAATCAAAATATTGCGGCTATTTATCCCGAAAATCGTCGACAAGCACGATAAAAATAGAAGTCCGTACCACATATTGCAGATTTTCACGCTTGTAGCGCCAAGCTTCCCTCGGTTATTCTCTGGCCCCCGCAGTAACCGGGATAACACTTAAGTGTTGCCCACAGTATTCGAGAGAAAAGCCCCCAAATGACGGATTCATTGCGCCAGGCAGCGCTCGATTACCACGCGCTCCCCAGTCCCGGCAAACTTTCAGTAGAGCTGACGACCCCTGCCGAAACCCAGGAAGACCTGTCCCTGGCTTACAGCCCCGGCGTCGCCGAACCGGTGCGAGAAATTGCCAAGGACCCAGAAGCAGCCTATCGATACACCGGCAAAGGTAATCTGGTAGCAGTCATCTCCAATGGCAGTGCCATTCTCGGTCTCGGCAATCTGGGCCCGCTGGCCTCAAAACCCGTGATGGAAGGCAAGTCACTGCTGTTTAAACGCTTTGCCGATATCAACTCAGTAGATATCGAAGTTGATGCCAGCAGCCCGGAGCAGTTTATTCAGACCGTGGCCTCAATCGCCAACACCTTCGGCGGTATCAACCTCGAAGATATTAAGGCGCCAGAGTGCTTCCATATTGAAGAGACCCTAATCGAGCGCTGCCCGGTACCGGTTTTTCACGATGATCAGCACGGCACCGCCATTGTGACCGTTGCCGGTATGCTCAATGCTCTGGAGATTCAGGGTAAGAAAATCAGTGAAGTGCATATGGTCTGCCTGGGCGCAGGTGCCGCTGCGACGGCCTGCTGCAAACTGCTGCTGGCCGCCGGAGCGCGCAAAGAGCAGATCACCATGCTCGACAGCCGTGGGGTTATCCACTCGGGACGGACGGATATTAACGCCTACAAAGGTGAGTGGGCGCGGGATACCGATATGCGGACCCTCGACGATGCCATCGCCGGCGCGGATGTATTCCTCGGTGTGTCCGGCCCGGACCTGCTCTCCGCCGAGCAGCTACAGCGCATGGCCCCAAAACCGGTGGTCTTCGCCTGCTCTAACCCTAACCCGGAGATTAAACCCGAGCTGGCTCACAGTGTGCGCGACGACCTGATTATGGCCACAGGCCGGTCCGACTACCCGAACCAGGTTAACAACGTCCTCTGCTTCCCGTTTATTTTCCGGGGTGCCCTGGATGTTCGCGCTGCGCGCATTAATGAAGAGATGAAACTGGCAGCGATTGAGGCGATCCGCAAAATTGCCCACCTGCCGGTACCGGATTCAGTGCGCGAAGGTTATGGCGGTATCGAGCTCAACTTCGGGCCCAACTATATCCTGCCCAAGCCAACCGACCCTCGTTTACTACCAGAAGTGGCTTCGGCCGTAGCACGAGCCGCCGTAGACAGTGGCTGCGCGCGCCTGCCCTACCCGGACAACTATCCCCTGGAAACCCTGTAAAGATCACAGATTTCCTCACTTAACCCGTTAGAGCAGGCATTTACCGCTTTCGCTCTAACGGAGTTCTTGAGCCACAAAGCCCCCGTCGCTAAACTGCCTTTCTGTCACAGCATCAAAGTTGCCCAACATAATGAGTCATGTGTACGTGCTGACCAATCAGCACCAGCAGTTCCTGAGTAAAAGCGGCGAATGGACCGATGGCCGCGAACCGAACAAACTGTTTCGCAGCGAGCATAAAGACGTCGCTATCAACCAGATGTTCGAGGCTAATACTCGCAATGTGAGCCTACGCATTGAATTGCTACTGTGCGAACTCAGCATTAAGGGGCAGCCCCAGATCCCCGAGGAAGCTCTGGCACCGGTATCCAGTGATGTGAGTCAGGGTGACCCTGAAATCCCCCCCTCAACACCTGAGGAACTGCCAGAACAGGCCAACCCGGAGATAGAACCCCAGCCTGCGCCTGAAGTCGCACCGGAAGAAGCGCCTGAGGTTGCCCCGGAACCAGCGCCCGCTGAAACGCCCGCACAGCCTGACGAAAACAAATCTGAATCCGCCGCCTGAGCGCCAGAACATTCAGCACCGGCACAGAGAGTCGCCCGAGATGGCAGCGATAAAGAAGCGTTCCGGTAGTACCAAGGAGATTCGAGTGCCCATTTCCCACCTGGCCGCGCTATCGCAAGCCAAACCAGCCCAACTGCTCAAAGGCATCCTCCGCGGTGTCGAGAAAGAGAGCCTGCGTGTCGCTCCCGATGGTGCCCTTGCGCAAACGCCGCATACCACAGCACTGGGCTCCGCACTTACCCATGAAAGTATTACTACCGACTTCTCTGAGGCCCTACTGGAATTTATTACGCCACCAGTAGCAACCCCAGAGGAAGCGTTACAGGTCTTGGACCGTATCCACCGCTACACCTACAACCAGATCGGTGACGAGCGCCTGTGGGTTAACAGCATGCCCTGTGCGATTGGCGAAGATAAAGATATTCCCGTTGCCCGCTACGGCAGCTCTCACAGCGGCACAATGAAAACTATTTACCGGCTGGGCCTGGGGCTGCGCTACGGCCGAGCCATGCAGACCATTGCCGGTATCCACTACAACTTTTCGCTTCCTGAAGAGTTCTGGCTGTGGCTGCATGAAATCGAAGGCAGCAGCGAGGATTTAAAGAGTTTTAAAACCCGTCGCTACTTCGATCTGATTCGCAATTTCCGCCGCAATTACTGGTTGCTGATTTACCTGTTTGGCGCCGCACCTGCGGTATGCGCTTCTTTTGTCGATGGCCGCGAGCACAGTCTTGAGCCCTTCAATGGGGATGACCACACTCTGCACGTGCCCCACGCTACGTCCTTGCGTATGGGCGACCTGGGCTACAACAGCAACGTGCAGCAGTCACTGGTGGTTTGCTACAACGACCTGCGCAGCTATTTATCGACGCTCTGTTCAGCGATCAGCAGTTCCTACGGCCCCTACCAGGAAATGGGGGTTAAAAATGAAGGCGGCGACTACCAGCAATTGTCCACAGGCATACTGCAAATCGAGAATGAGTTTTACTCACCGATCCGTCCCAAGAACCCCGCCAAACGGGGCGAAACAGCGCTGTCAGCCCTGGATAATCGCGGTGTCGAATATGTTGAGGTGCGCTGTCTCGACCTGAACCCCTTCGCCCCCCTGGGAATTGACGCCCAGCAGATGCGCTTTCTCGATAGCTTCCTATTGCACTGCCTGCTCACTGACAGCCCCAAAACCAGTGATGCCGATTACCGCAGTACCCAGGAGAACCAACAGCGTATCGTCTACCGGGGTCACGAGCCGGAACTAACACTGTTGGATAACGGTGGCGAGCGCAAACTGAGCGACTGGGCCACCCAGTTATTGGAAGAGGTCGACTCAGTGGCAGAACTGCTGGATAACGCCTGGGGCGGCTCGCAATACCGCGGCTCAGTGGGCGTGCAGAAGGCCAAGGTGAAAGGGGATATCCTCACACCGGCACAGCAGATACTGGCAGAGATGCGCGAACAAAACATTACCTTTTCCCAGTGGGCTATGGATAAAGCCGAACAGCACCGCCGCTACTTCCTGGAGCGCCCTCTGGACAGCGACTATCTGCAAGACTTCTTACAGCAGGCAGAAACCTCACTGCTCAAGCAAAAAGAAATTGAAGCGCAGGATAGCGGTACTTTTGAAACATTCCTGAGCCGTTACTATGCCCAATACAACTGCTGCCAGGACTAGCGGCTGATACAGTGCCGCAGCCTGAGCGAGGCTTATGAACTATCTGGCACACCTGTTACTGTCCGGGCCCAAACCGCGCTGGCGACTGGGTGGGCTCCTGGGGGACTTTGTTAAAGGTCCCCTGGATGACAGTTGGCCAACGGATATTGAGCATGGTATTCGCCTGCACCGTCGCATCGATGCCATCACCGATGCTCACCCGGCCTACAGGGATGCCCTGGCGCAACTGGACCCGCGCTGGCGTCGCTATGCCGGCATCGCACTGGATATATGGTTTGATCACCTGTTGGCAGAAAACTGGCAGCAGTGGCACCCTGAAGCGCTGGATGAGTTTTGCCGGCGCTGTTGGAGAGACTTTCATTTCGACAGCCGGTATATTCCGCCACGCGCAATGGCATTTATTGAGCGCGCCGAGCAAATTAAACTGCTGCAAAGTTACCGCGAGGAGCGGGTAATCGAGCTGACCCTGGAGCGGGTTGGGCAGCGGTTGCGCCGCCCGGTAGCACTGCAGGAGCTACTGCCTGAACTTATCGCCGGGCGGAACAAACTGGAAAGCAATTTCAATAAACTATTAACCGACTTGAATCTCGAAGCGAACCGCTTTCGACAGCACTATTCAGGACCCGAATTACCATGACCTTACCCAACCCGCGCATCACTTTTCTTCTGGTCTTCCTAATGGTGGCCTTTTTACTCGGCTCCGCCTTTTATCTCGAGTACGTGCAGGGGTTGGAGCCTTGCAAATTGTGTATTACCCAGCGGGTAATGCTATTGGGTGTTGGTGTAGTTTCGTTGATCGCATTCCTGCACAACCCTGCCACCATTGGCCGTCGTGTCTACGGCCTGCTGGTATCCCTGTGGGCAATGGGTGGTCTCTACTTTGCCGGTCGCCAGCTTTGGCTACAAAGCCTGCCGGAAGACCAAGTGCCGGCCTGTGGTCCAAGCGTCAGCTATATGATTGAAGTTTTCCCGATGGCCGATGTGCTCAAGGCGCTGCTGAGCGGCGATGGCAATTGTGCTGAAGTACAGTGGACCATGATGGGCCTGAGTATCCCCGGTTGGGCCGCTATCGGTTTTGCCGGTCTGATCCTGTTCGGTGGCTGGCAAGCATTCCGCAGAGCTTAACAATCTCCGGCGGCTTTACCGGCCGCCATTTCCTACATGTCAAAATCCACGCTGCACAACATACTCCGCTGGCTGGGGGGAGCTGCCATTCTGGTTGCCTGTACCTGGCTGGGCAATTTCACCAGCTCAAGCCTGTCACTACCCATTCCGGGATCTGTCATAGGGATGCTGATGCTACTGGTGATTCTCGTGTTCAATGGTGGGGCTCCCGCAGGCCTTGCCAAAGTCAGCTCACAACTGCTTTACCTATTGCCGCTGTTATTGCTACCCGCGGCTGTCGGGGTATTTTTTTTCCAGGGCCTGACTCTATCCGACTGGCTAGCCTTATTCGCCGCTATTGTGATTGGCACACTGATCAGTATCGCTATTTGCGCACAGCTACTAAAGAAATTGCTGATTCGCTCTGGGGGTAATAGAGAGTGAATGAACTTCTGGCGAGCCCAATCTTTGTATTGCCCTTGAATGTCATAGCTTTTCTTGTCGGCGTTACCCTTTACCGGCGCTACAAGACTGTTCTGCTACACCCTATCATCAGCGCTAGCATTTTGACCGCAATAACATTGAGTGTTCTCCATATCCCCTATGAGAGTTATCAGGGCTCCAGTGCATTACTGTACAGTTTGTTAGGTCCAGCAGTTGTTGCCCTGGCTGTCCCTCTCAAACAAAATCTAGTGATTATCCGCAAAGCCGGTTGGCCGCTACTTGTCACTATTTTTGTGGGTGCGATTTTGGCCCCGGTTATAGCGGTATTAATCGCCTTGGTATTTGGCGCAGGCAAGTCAGTACTACTGGCGTTGAGTGGCAAATCTATTACCACACCCATCGCATTGGCCCTGGCGGAAACAATCCACGCTTCTCTCAGCCTCACTGCAGCTATTGTGGTCTTGACCGGGGTGGTCGGTGCTATCGCTGGCCCAGCTTTAATGAGTAGGCTCAATATTCACGATGAGCGCATTATTGGTATCGTACTCGGCATCAATGCCCACGCGGTGGGGACCGCACGAGCATTAGAAATCAGCGCCCTGTGCGGCGCCTGTGCAGCATTGGCGATGGGTACCTGCGGTGCGCTCACAGCGCTGATTTTGCCGCTCATTATCAGTGGATAAAACACCCTAGATTTGCTCCACCGAAGATCGCCGCAGGCATCGTTGTATTCTGGCGTAGATCACACTCTGCACCTTGCCGTCGGCGGGGGAATCTCCTATCTTCTTAGGGCCTTCGGGATCAGCAATAAAGCTGGCTATCACGGCAAAAGTAACCAAAGGATTCTTGGAGATGCTGGAAAATTGTAAATCTGCGCGCGAGCGCTGGGGTGGCGTCAGTGAAATCATTGACCGCTGGCTACAGTCCCGACAAATCCTGCTGGTAAGTTACTACCATCTATCTGAGAAGAAAGAATTTAACGATGGGGATTCGGAGACCGAAAACGGTGTTCGTCATCTTTGCCAGTTGCTGGTGGACTACGTCTCTGCAGGACACTTTGAGGTATACGAACAGCTCATACTTGAAGGCCAGGCTTTTGATGATAAACAGGGGCTGCAACAAGCGCGGGAACTCTACCGGGATATTGATGTGACCACTGATGTCGCTGTCGATTTCAATGATAAGTACCAGGAAACCGACGATCTATCCAGCCTGAACCCAGATTTGTCACAGCTGGGGGAAGCACTGGAAACCCGCTTTAGTTCCGAGGATCGAATGATCGCACTTTTGCACACAGCCCATAAAAACCAGCTGGTCTAAAAAACTGAATTCATCACTGTAAAGGCGATGGGAAGCCGGCGCCTTTAATCGAATATTTTTGCTGTTGATTTTTCAAGGTAAAAAATAAAGGCGCCCATTGGGCGCCTTTATTGAATCCAAAGTAGTAAATTTAATTACTCGCTTTTGGGCTCTTCTTTTTTCTCTTCTTTCTTCTCGGCGCCATCTTCCTTGCCAACATTGGCTTTGTGCAGCTCCACTTCAAAAATCAGCGTTGCGTTAGGGCCGATCTTACCGCCTGCACCACCCGGGCCATATGCCAGCTCGGAGGGAATGTAAAGCTCCCACTTGGAACCCTCTTTCATCAGTTGCAACGCTTCGGTCCAACCTTTGATAACACCATTAACTGGGAACTGGACCGGCTCACCACGGGCGTAAGAGCTATCAAACTCTTCACCATTAATCAGGGTACCCTTGTAGTCCACCTCAACAGTGCTGTTCTCACTGGGCTGGCCGCCGGAACCCTCAGTAATCACTTTGTACTGCAGACCGGAATCAGTGGTAACAACACCATCTTTCTTGGCATTCTCTTCGAGGAAGGCTTTTCCTTCCTGCAAGTTTTTATCAGCAGTCTCTTTGAATTCTTTCTCTTGCTGAGCCAGCATTTCCTGCTGCTTCTTCTGCATTTGCTCTTGGAAGGCAGCGATAGTTTGCTGCTTTTCTTCTTCAGTCAAACGGGATTCATGGCCGCTGGAGACATCCTTAAGAGCCATCATCACCACTTGGGGATCTAATTTCACATCCTGAGCTTCAAGGCGCTTCGCCATATCTTCGGCAATGATGTAGCTGACCTTCTTCTCCTGGGTGTCCAGGGCAACTTCTTTTTCCTGCTTAGATCCCTGTTCGTTACAGCCGGTCAGCGCCAGGCCAAGGGCAATTGCTGCAGCCAAAGGGTATTTATTCATGGGTGTTGTCTCTTTGTCCGTATTGCGTTGAATGATTCGCGCTTGACCCTGGGTCAATGCCTGCGGCGGCTTATCAAGTAATCCTGATTCGGCCCTTAGCCTCCAGGCGCACCTTTTCCGCCAGTCCGCTCAAGTCTAACCTAAGGCGACTGCAAGTGCATACCGATGACGCGCACACTGTGCAGGACACCACATTCCACCTTAAGGTTCCAGGGACCAGCGAGAAAAAAATACATTTACAGCACTATTTTCGCTGCTTACGGCATACATTTTTTTTAAAAACAGCGCTATTATCGACCAGTCGCCGGTTATTGTTCCGGACTGTTTGAGGTGCTTTTCAGTTTCAGAACAATTTACAGTGTTCAGATCCCCGATTTAAATATGTCTATTACATATAGATCTGATCCGTACACTGTCCGGATGTTCCAATTGATAATAAACGTCAGGACATTTACTCATGGCTGCCAAACAAAGAGCTGTCAATTCAGTCGCAGAACTGGAAGCACAAATTTCCAAGCTAACCGTCAAGCTGGACAAAGCCCGCAACAAGAAAGTTACCGATGCCGGCAAAAGTGTTTTAAAAGCCGGAAAAGCACTGACTTCCGCAAAAGAAAAATTAGCTAAAGCGAAAACCAAACTAGTAGACGCTAGAACTGCAGCCAAGACACGAAAGACAGCTGCCACTCAAAAGCGTGTAGAAACCGCCAAGGCCAATGTAGAAAAGCATAACGAAGTACTCCAGCAAGCAAAGGCATCACACGCCGAAGCAAAGGGTACTGAGTCCCAGGCAAAAGCCGAGCTGAAAGCTGCCGAAGCTGTACGTAAGGCCGGTGTAAAAGCAGAAAAACTGCTGAACAAATCCAAGCCAAAAGCCCGTAAAGCTACCACCTCAAAAAAAGTAGCTGCTCCTAAAGCAACCGCAGCAAAGAGCCGCACTAAAGCAAGCACTACCAGCACCACCAAAACAGCAAAAAAGACAGTGGCAAAAAAAGCCACAGAAAAGAAAACTAGTGCCAAGAAAGCACCGGCAAAAACCGCCGCTACCACTAAAGCTGTAAAGAAAACTCTCGCAAAGAAAGCCTCCACTGCTGCGAAAAAAGCGCCAGCCAAGAAAGCTTCTACTGCCGAGAAAAAAACTCCAGCGAAGAAAGCTCCAACTAAAACTACTGCTGCCAAAAAACCAGCGGCGAGCAAACCCTCTACGGAAGCCAAGCCTGCAACAGTCAAGCCAAGCGCAGAAACTCCAAAGGTGAAGGCTGCCAGCAAGCCAGAAACCGTAGAGAAGCCCAAAGACGATTCAAAAACCATGGCTCCAGCTGAGCAGCAGAAACCGATGGATGCTCCGCGCCCAGCAGCAACGATTACTCCTAGCACTCCGGCAAACAGCCTGTTTTCTTCGGAGCAACCCAGCGGCGAGTAGTCTCGGGACTCCTCGCAGCCAAATATAGTGCTGCTTAATTGGGCTCTGTACTTTTCACGACTGTATTACCGGCGACCCCAGAAAAGTACAGTGCCCAGAGGGGTGTAACAGTGGCTTAACCCGCTGCCCCCCTGTGAGCCAAGTAGCTTTCGATCAGGCCCGCCCAGCGGGCCTGATCTTTTTGCTGCAAACCATATTGCTGGGATGCTAGCTCCAGTGCAGAACGATCCCCCGGCCAGTCCTCAGCATAAATTTTCCACAGCGCGGCCAACTGTAACTGCTCCAGCTTCAATTCATAGCGTTTACACAGTGCGTAGGCCCGCTGGGTATGGGGGCGCAAACTCCCCAACCAACGACGCAGGTGTCGCACACTGCGAATTATTCGCCTGCGCGGCGCAACGCCTCGATCTGCGACTCTCCATCCCTCTTCACTGATTTCCTTGCCACAAACGGCTGTATAGCTCGCCCACAGCAGAAGACACACGTCAGCGCCATTTCTGTCCTGGCAGTCGAGTAGGAACTTCTCGACATCCTGGTAGGCGTAAAAGTCCAAGCTGAACTGCCAGAGGGGGTTTTCCTTGGGGGAAGATGGAGGTGAAGTATTTGTCACGTTAGAATCCCGACCCTTTGCTGATCGGCATAGTGCCCCAGTCTCTGTGGAGTCCGGGTCTGTTCAATAGCCTAGCATTCATCGGCCTATCCATATGAGGTTTTTCCAGTGATCAATTTACAAGGGGTTTCTCTGCACCGAGGTGAGCGCGACTTGCTTGACAGCGCAGATTGCAGAATCTTCCCCGGCCACAAAGTGGGAATTATCGGTGCCAACGGCTGTGGCAAGTCAACCCTGTTCAAACTGCTGCTTGGACAACTGGAAACCGATGCAGGGCGGGTAGACCTCCCCAGCACCTGGCGTATCTCCCATATGGCTCAAGAGGTAGAAGCTAGTGAGCAGTCAGCACTGGATTACGTTTTAGACGGCGATAGCGAGTTGCGGCTATTGCAAAAGCAACTGGCAGAGGCCGAAGCAAGCGGCGATACCGACGGTCACAAACTGGCAGAACTGCACGAGCGCATGGCCAGTATTGATGGCTATAGTGGCCCAGCGCGCGCCGCGCAACTCCTCGACGGGCTCGGCTTTTCCCACGAAGAGCAACAGCGCCCCGTTCGCAGCTTCTCAGGTGGCTGGCGTATTCGCCTCAATTTGGGCCGTGCCCTGATGTGCCCCGCAGATCTTATGCTGTTGGACGAGCCCACCAACCACTTGGATCTGGATGCCACCCTTTGGCTGGAACAGTGGCTGCAACGCTTCCCCGGTACCCTGCTGATTATTTCCCACGACCGCGACTTTCTCGATGCAGTGGTCGACGGCATTGTCAGTTTTGAACAGCAAAAACTGGTCTTGTACAGCGGCAACTACAGTGCCTTCGAGCGCGCTCGCGCTGAGCGCCTGGCCCAGCAGCAAATACAGTTTGAAAAACAGCAGGCCGAACGCGCACATATGGAAGACTTTGTGCGGCGCTTTCGCGCCAAAGCGAGCAAGGCCAAGCAGGCACAAAGCCGCCTGAAAGCCCTGGACCGGATGGCTCTGATTGCCCCAGCCCATGTGGATTCCCCTTTTCATTTTACTTTGCCATCCTCAGAGAAAACCTCTAATCCGTTAATCGACCTGCGCGAGGCGGATATCGGCTATGCCGAAAAAATAGTGGTAAAGAACGTTCAGCTGGGTATTCAACCGGGTCGCCGTATCGGCCTGCTCGGCCCCAATGGTGCGGGCAAGTCTTCTCTAATCAAAACCCTGGCTGGCACACTCGCCCCCCTCAGCGGCGAGCGCCAATGTGGCGAACACTTGGCCATCGGCTACTTCGCCCAGCATCAGCTGGAAGCACTGGATAGCAACGGTTCCCCATTGCTGCACCTGCAAAGGCTGAGCCCCGATGCCTCAGAGCAATCGCTGCGGGATTTTCTCGGCGGCTACGGTTTTATCGGCGATCGGGTTTTCGAAACCGTAGGGGGCTTTTCCGGCGGTGAAAAAGCCCGTTTAGCCCTGGCGCTACTGGCCTGGCAAAAACCTAACCTGTTGCTTCTCGATGAACCGACAAACCACCTTGATTTGGAAATGCGCCACGCCCTGACCTTGGCACTGGCGGAGTTTCCCGGTGCCGTCATATTGGTTTCCCACGATCGTCATCTACTGGCCAATACTGCCGACGAATTTATTCTGGTGGCCAATGGCCGCGCCGAACCCTATAGCGGCGACCTTGATGACTACAAACAGTGGCTGCTCGGCTTTAACCGGGAAAAGAAACGCAAAGAGGAGAGCGCCTCCACTGATACAGGCACAGAGGAAAAAGCCCCTGAGGATAAGAAGGCCCAAAGGCGCGCCGCCGCCGCACTACGCGAACAACTGAAGCCCCTGACCAACAAACTCAAAAATATTGAGCGACAGATGGCTGCGGCAGAAAAGGCATTGGCCGCAGTACAGGAAAAACTTGCCGATGAGGCGCTATATAGCGGCGGCCAGCAGGAGGAAATAGCTCGACTTAATAAAGAGCAGTCGGAGCAGCAGGAATTAATGGAAGAAATGGAAATGGAATGGCTGGAAATTTCTGAGAAGCTCGAAGAAATTCGCAGCGAGTAACTTTATAGAAAATCATTTTAAACAATATCTTCAGCGGGCTTCAGAACCTTTCTGCCGCCCGCTGAAGAAATCGATTTTAGTTGTCCTTAACGAATGCAACCGTATTCATCCACTGCAATACCAATCGGTGTATTTGGGCATTGATCGATATAGCTGGGTACACCATCAAAATCTGTATCCAGCGGGCAGCCATCTAATTGCACATCGATTCCCACTGGCGTCTGCGGACATTGATCAGTGGCATCAATAACACCATCGGCATCTTCGTCATACCAGAAATCCGGATATTCAAGCCATTGATAGCCGACCGCCAAGCTGGCAAAACCATCGACACCACCTTCTTCGACCCCCTGGAAAAGCCGTATATCTGCGCGGGCCTGCCAACGGGGCCCCAGGTGATATTTAATTCCCATTCCCACATTCACCATATTTTGCCGGTCATGCCAGTCACAATGGTAGGGCGGGTAGGGATAATGGTGGCCGTCTGGCCGATCCTCAGGGACATAGAATTTCTTACGACAATCCCAAGGATAGGGATAGTATGGGTCGTAGGGATGATCCGGATCATAGACATACTTTGGGTCATCTGGATGCCAGTGCTTTTTACGGTAGCGCCGGTCGTAATTAATACGCATTTCACCCAGGCCAAACGCGACATAGGGCTGCCAACAAAAATTACCGCAGAACTGCCCTCCAAATTGATATAGGAGATCTATGCGGTAGTTATACACATCTACTTTCTCGGGCGTATCCGCAACACTCACGACGAAATAGTCGACAACCCCTTCCATCGCCCAATGATTTGTCATGTTAAAGCCAAAACCGGCACCGACACCTGAGGTATCTCGCATTTCAAAACCGCGAAATGGCGTGCCTTGTAGGCGGTCACCATCAAACCAATGCTTACCCCCATTAACATAGAGGTTTAAAGTTCCAACAAAATCAGCACGGACTTCAGAAACTGTAAAGAGTAAGATAAACGGCAGGCTATAGAGAAATGAAAGCAGAGGGTCACGCCTTCTCATTAGAAACACCAAGATTCCTTCCTTGATCAACCCCCCAAATTATTATTAACATCAATATCTATTAATAAAAATAATTCGGTTTTGTTTTCGCGATGCTTCCTGAATCCGGTTCTTATTGGAAATAAAATTCGATAATCACAGCACCACTAGAAGCATAGACGGCTAGTGGCGAAAAACAGTAATAAAGACAGGAGAGTTAACCCTTGCTGGCACCCAATATCGATAACTATGTTAGGAACTTGGTTCACCCACAAAACATACAAACCACCTGCTATGTCCCCAAAAGTATCCGTGAGTACGCACAGGACTTCCAAAATAATTCCAATAGCAACAGTAAGTGGTATCACAAGCGCAGTAGTGATGGACTAACCCGGATCGACCAATTAGTAAGCCAGGCAGTACAAATTCAAACAAATGATTACGGAAGGATTACCCGTGTCGCCAAAGTACTAGTGGAAACCCTATATACCTGGCTTACTGGATTTGATCCCTCCACACCCACCAAGCTACTCGATAGCGATGGAATAACACGCCGTAAAGATGCCGTTTTAGCTTTACTCGGTGGAGCTTACTGCTGGTATCGACAAGCCAGTGAAGCTTTCAGCTCTGAGAGGAGAGCAATATCCAACATCGAAGCCCATTTGGACGTCCCTTTCTCACTATTTAATTACCGATTTAGCCGCAGTGGTTTTAATCTGCACACAGTGACAACACTGTTATACCGTGGCGATACCCGCCCACCACAGAAGCTGTGGCAAGCCGGGGGATTCTTTCCCTGGATGAATCAAAATGGCCGCTTTGATCCGCACCTGGGTACCGGAGCATCTAACCAAGTCATTTCAACCACTACCAATGCAAATATTGTTGCGCGCTTTGCCTGGCACAACAAAACTTATTGCCCAAAAAGGTATTATTTTGTGCATGGAACAAATGAGGGTGACTTAGCCACTACCGGTTTTATCTATGAGCTCGATAAAAGAAACCACCAATGCGTAGAGGTTTCCACTGTCACCCAGGGACGTGAAGTTGCCTTTATGGCTATTCCCAACCAATTTATTCGCCGCTTTCGCATGCGTTATTTTGCAGGCACCCAAAATAATATTGAACTGTCGGACTGGATGTCCTATGACAGTAACACCATCCGCAACCTGAATGTTGTCGAAGACAAGCGCCGATGGGAAGCGGCCAAGAAAAACTGGAATGAGTTTTTCTAACAATAGAGGTAGGCTGTTGCATGCCACTGGTGCCATGTTAGCACCGGTGGCAAACATCGATCGTCAGTGCGAATTATTCGCCTTTGGACTCTTCAACTGTTGACGCATCTACCTTAGTGGTAGTTAGCGGCAGCGCTTCACCAGGTAACCTGCGGTATACCAGATCCCAAACACCGTGCCCCAGTCTCTGCCCTCGACGCTCAAACTTGGTCTCTGGGCGCCATTCTGGCCGGGCAACATAATCACCCTCACTGGCGGTATTTTCTAGCAGGTTTTCACCCTGCAATACTTCCAGCATATGCTCGGCATAATTCTCCCAATCTGTCGCCATATGCATAAGGCCGCCGGTTTTTAACTTGCTGCAAATCAGGCGAACAAATTCCGGCTGCACTATCCGGCGCTTGTGGTGCTTCTTCTTGTGCCAGGGGTCAGGGAAGTACAGCTGGAAACGATCCAGGCTCCCATCGGCAATACAATCGTTTAGGACATCGACCGCATCGGCCATGTAAACACGCAGGTTTTTGATACCTGCCTTGCCGGCATTATTGATCAACCGGCCAACCCCCGGCGGGTGTACTTCAATACCAATAAAATCCTTATCTGGCTCGGCTTCAGCCATGGCCAGCAGGGAGTCACCCATACCGAAACCGATCTCTAACGCCAGTGGCGCCTCGCGGCCAAAGACCTGTTGGCGATCCAGAGGTCCATCAAATAGGGAGAGTCCATACTGCCCCCAATAATTGTCAAAGGCATTGCGCTGCCCCTCTGTCATTCGCCCCGCGCGAATCACATAGCTGCGGATAGATTTCTTCTTAAATTCTGTGCGGTAGGGAAAATCTTCCGCAGATTCGTCTTGCATTATTCGCGACCTCTTATGCGAAACGGTTTATATCTTGATGTTTTGTTCGGGCTCGGTATCTGAGTGTAAGCCCAGTAAAGGTGGCTACTTAGAGAAATTAAATGCGGCAAAAAACAGGGCTACCCAACCGGCAATCATCATCAGCCCACCGAGAGGAGTGATTGGACCTAACCATCGGGGGCCTCCCAGTGCCAAGGCATAGAGACTGCCGGAGAAGAAGATAATACCGAAAGTAAAAAGAGCACCGCTCAGGGTCAGCGATAATCGGTTTCCCCAGTTTTGCATTAGCAGTACCACACCAAACAACGCCAGGGCATGGATCATCTGGTACTGGACTCCGGTTTTATAGGCCTCTAACAGGTTCTCTGCCACTTTACCGCGCAGGCCGTGAGCCCCAAACGCCCCCAGAGCCACACCACTAGCGCCAAAGAATGCACACAGCAGCAGATAGAGTTTGGCCATTACCTTCCCTTTTTGTTTTACCCAGTGGTGACAGGTATGCCTGTAACAGGCGGGACAAAAAAAACCGCGCTACTGCGCGGTTTTTTACCCGTGTACCAGAATGCCGATTTAGGCTTCCATAGCAGCACGCACTTTCTTCATGGCATTTTTTTCCAGCTGGCGAATTCGCTCAGCGGAAACACCATACTTATCAGCCAACTCATGCAATGTGGATTTCTCCTCACTGAGCCAGCGGGCCTGAATAATATCGCGGCTGCGATCATCCAGTTGTGCCATGGCACTGGCGAGGCTGGTCAAGTTGGTTTCCTGCCAGTTATCCCGCTCAAGCTGGGCGGCCGGATCAAAACTGCGGTCTTCCAGGTAGTGAGCCGGTGCCTGCCAGGCGGTATCGTCATCGTCATCGACACCCGCATCAAAAGCCGCATCGTGTGCAGCCAGGCGGCCTTCCATTTCATGGACCTGGGTAACATCCACATTCAGGTCTTTGGCGACGGCTTTAGCTTCTGCATTGGTCAACCAGGCGAGTTTTTTCTTCTGACCGCGCAGGTTGAAGAATAATTTGCGCTGCGCCTTGGTGGTGGCAATTTTGACAATACGCCAGTTGCGCAGGATAAATTCGTGGATTTCAGCTTTAATCCAATGTACCGCAAAGGATACCAGGCGCACTCCCTTTTCGGGATTGAAGCGTTTGACGGCCTTCATCAAACCGACATTACCTTCCTGAATCAGGTCGGCTTCATTGAGCCCGTAGCCGGAATAAGATTTGGCGATATGCACTACAAAGCGTAGGTGTGACATGACCAACTGGCGTGCAGCATCGAGATTTTCGCGGTAATAGAGGTCTTCTGCCAGGTGCTTTTCCTGTTCAGCGGTCAGTACGTCAAAACCACTGACGGTCTGGATATAAGCTCCCAGGTTGGCGCCCGGAGACAGCGTATGCACTGGCTGTAGGCTGGTTCCCATTCAGGTCTCTCCTGTCATTATTAGTCGGCCGATCTTACCGGCCGCTGCCGGCGGATACTGTATCCGGCGACAAGCTGGACTCAGTGTAGCACTTGCACGGGCAGATAAGAAAGCCCGCCAACAACTACCGTATTCTGTTGTATTTCGCGGAATTAGAGGGGCTTTTTACGCCTCAGGTTCCCTTTGCCAGAACACTTTACCCTTCTTGATCAGACTGAACGGTCAGCGGGGTTCTATCTTGCGAGTGTGTCGCGCTACCGCAAGCCAAGCCCCTAATAGGCCCAGAGAGGAGGCCCCCAAAGTTAATTGAAAGAAGTAACTGGCGCCCGGCCCTCTCAGTTCGAAGCTACTGCCATAACTTGATGACAGACTCTCAACTGGACCAGACAACATAGCCACACCACCTGCAAGCAACAGCCACGCCAACAGCCCACCAAATAGTCCATAACAAATGCCACTGTAAAGGAACGGCCGTCGCACAAACGCATTAGTGCCGCCAACGAGCTTTACTACCAGGATCTCCTCCCGACGACTTTCGATATGCAGTCGTATGGTATTGATCACCACCAATACCACTCCCAGTGCCAATAACAGGGCTAGACCTGCGGAGAGACGCTGCCCCAGTTCGGTGATCTGGGCGAGGCGCTGGACCCAGGCGAGATCCAAGACCACTGAATCCGTCAGTGCCTGGGCTCTCAGGTTCTCCACCAAAGCCTGAAGTTTATCGCCGTCCTTCGCATCCCTTGGCCGCAGCAACAGCACTGCCGGCAGGGGGTTGGCATCCAGGCCAACCAATACATCCCCAAGCCCCGAGGCCTGTTCAAACTCTGCCAGTGCATCTTCCGGGGAGACATAAGTTACCTCCGCGATAGCGGGGTCACTGCGCAATTTGTCGGCCAGGGAATTAACCGCAGCCTGTCTCGCATCTTTGTGTAGAAAAACAGAAATTTGTGGCTGCCCATCCCAACCAGCCACCGCGCGCTGGAAATTCAACAATCCCAATTGCAATGCCGCCGGCAGGGCCAGGGCAATAGCAATCACCAGCGCCGTCATTGCACTGGCCATGGGTGCGCTAAAAAATCGACTGACAGAGTCGGCAGCCATCTCACGGTGATGCCCCAACCAGCTATTCCATCGATCGCCCAGCCCTGTTTGCGCAACAACAGCGCCGGTGCTGCGCACACGCTTGTCTGCGGCAGGGTTGGCCTGCCGTTGCGCTTTAGCTTGGGTGTACTTCACGGCTCGGAACTCCGTCGTAAATCAATTGGCCAGCCTGTAGGGTCAATACCCGTCGGCGCATCCGTGCAATCAGCTCCAAGTCGTGGCTCGCCACCAGCACCGTAACCCCCACAGCGTTAAAGTCGGCGAACAACTGCATGATTTCCTGAGAGAGTGTTGGGTCCAGGTTGCCGGTGGGCTCATCGGCAACCAGTATCACGGGCTTATTAACGACTGCGCGGGCAATCCCAACCCGCTGCTGCTCACCACCAGACAACATAATGGGATTTTGCTTTTCCTTATGCAGCAAGCCGACCTTATCCAGGGCTGCGCGAACCCGACGCCCCACCTCGCGCTTATTGCAACCAGCAACAGACAAGGGCAGGGCAATATTGTCAAAAACGCTTCGGTCGAATAGCAGCTGGTGATTCTGGAAGACAATACCCAGGTTGCGACGGTAGTAGGGGATCTGGCCATTGCGCAGGCGGTTGAGATTCTGTCCGGCGACAAGAATACTGCCCTTAGTAGGGCGTTCAATCGCGGTCAGGAGTCTCAGCAAAGTACTTTTACCCGCACCGGAGTGACCGGTTAGAAACACCATATCGCCACGGGGGATTTCCAGGCTGACTCGCACCAGGGCATCCTGCCCCGATGCGTAACGCTTGTTCACATTATCGAAAGTGATCACGGCTTCTGTTGTTCTTGTTATTTCCTAGGCGAATTATCAGGCCTTATCGCGGCCAAACAGGGCGGATACGAACTCACGAGCACGGAATGGCTGTAGATCTTCCGCCTGCTCACCCACACCGATAAAACGCACCGGGATGCCGAAACGACGAGCCAGGGCAAAGATAACGCCGCCTTTGGCAGTACCATCCAATTTGGTCAGCACCAAGCCAGTAACGCCGGCCGCCTCACGGAACTGAGAGGCCTGGTTAATCGCATTTTGGCCAGTGCCAGCATCCAGTACCAACAGCACCTCGTGGGGCGCGCTGGGGTCCAGTTTGCCCATCACCCGGCGCACCTTGGACAACTCCTCCATCAAGTTGGATTTGGTGTGCAGGCGCCCGGCGGTATCGGCAATTACCACATCGACGCCGCGCGCCTGGGCAGACTGAACCGCATCGAAAATAACTGACGCACTATCGGCACCGGTATGCTGCGCTACAACCGGTACATCGTGGCGCTGCCCCCAAACCTGCAGCTGCTCAACTGCTGCGGCACGGAATGTATCACCGGCAGCCAACATCACCGACTTGCCTTCACCGAGAAAGCGGTGAGCCAGCTTGCCGATTGTTGTGGTTTTACCCACACCGTTTACGCCCACTACCAGGATGACGTAAGGCTTTTTGCTAATATCGATTTCCAGGGGAGCATCAACACTATCGAGTAAGTCAGCCAGCTCCTGCTGCAATGCCTTGTAAAGTGCATCGCCATCGGCCAGTTCCCGACGGGATACCCGTTCGGTCAGGCGCTCGACGATCTCGCTGGTGGCCTCAACTCCCACATCTGCCATTAACAGCTGTGTTTCAAGTTCTTCCAGTAGATCTTCATCGATCTCCTTGGCCCCGAGGAACAGGTTTCCCATCCCCTCGACAAACTGGTTGCTGGTGCGGCTGAGGCCGCGACGAATACGCGCAAAGAAGCCCTCTTTCTTTTTGGCTTCCGGTTTCGGCTGCTCTTTGGCTCTGGGTTTTGGAGCTGGCTCGGGCTGAATCGGGGCTGGCTTTTCGTCTTCCTCTTTTACAGGCTCTGCTGCTACAGCCACCTGGGGGGCTTCGACAACAGCCTCCGGCTCGCCCGCGGCATCGGTATGCTGCGCCCAGCTGGCACTTTCCTCTTGGGGCGCAGAAGCTGGGGCAGTGGGTTCATCGATAGAGGCCTTTGTCTCCTCCAGAGCGGGAGTTTCTCCCTGGGCAGGCGACTTTTCCTCTATGTCTGAGGGCGTTTTATCCAGCGCTGAGGACTCTTTATCTTGAGCTGAAGGCTCTGGGCTCTGCGCCGATGATTCCTCTTCAGACGCAGCAGTGACCTCCGCCTGGGATTGCTGGGGTTCACTTTGTTCGGGCTTGCGCTTCTTCTTTTTGCGCAGGAAGTCAAAAATCATTCGTATGTCCGGATGTACCGCTTGCAGAAAGACGCTAATCTTAGCATCGCTAAGCCCCCAGTAGAGAGTTACCTTGGCCAGAAGTTCATCCCGAAAGCAAAGCCCGCAAAACCTTTCACAGTTACGCATCATTGGCGGACAGTGGCGCGGGCGAAAATTACAGTTTGCCCCAGTGGAGGGCTTGAGACCTACCGGCGACCGACTGCGGGAGGTTCTGTTTAACTGGCTACAGTTCTACCTGCCCGACGCCCGCTGCCTGGACCTCTTTGCCGGTTCAGGTGCCCTGGGTCTGGAGGCGCTATCCCGAGGCGCTGGCTCGGTAGATTTTGTCGAGCTGAATACTCGCGCTGCGCGAACCCTGGCGGAACAGTTAAAACAGTTAAACGCCCGGGAAGCCAAAGTCCATAACTGTAGTGCAGAAGAGTTCCTCAGAAGTAATGGAAGTAAATACGACCTCGTATTTATCGATCCCCCTTTTGCTGACAATCTTTGGCAGGCAACTCTAGGCGCCCTGTCCAGCCATCTTTCGCAGGATGCATTAATCTATGTGGAAACACCGCGAGACACAGTGGTTGCATCAGTACCTGGCTGGGAACAGGAAAAAGAAAAACGTGCGGGACAGGTGTGTATGCGCTTGTTTCGCCGTGCTGGCCCGTCAGGTTAGGAAAGAATAAAAAGATTCGGTTTTGACCTTAGCCGTAAATTGTTTACCATTCGCATCCCATTCGGCCCGCATTTAAGCCCTGGCGTATGAAAAAAGTCGTCTATCCCGGAACCTTCGATCCCATCACCAATGGTCACTTGGACTTGGTGGAGCGCGCATGCCGCTTATTTGACCACGTTATCGTGGCTGTGGCTGCCAGCAATCGCAAAAACCCCCTGTTCACCTTAGAGGAGCGGGTAGAACTTTCACAAAAAGTTCTCGGTCACCTGCCCAATGTCGAAGTCATTGGGTTCGATATCCTGCTCGCCGACCTGGTGCGCCAGGTAGATGCTTATGGCGTACTGCGCGGTCTGCGCGCGGTGTCCGACTTTGAATACGAATTCCAGCTGGCCAATATGAACCGCCAGTTAGCGCCCAATATGGAAAGCCTGTTCCTGACACCGGCAGAACATTTGTCCTACATTTCATCCTCTTTAGTACGTGAAATTGCCTCCCTGGGCGGCGATGTCACCAAGTTTGTTCCGGCTGCTGTACAAAGCGCGCTGGAAGAGAAATTTCGTTAAGCCTGAATCTGGCTATTTCTGATACACTCGAGCGGATTTATCCACAATCCGCGGAGTGTTACGTGCGCAACTTTCTCGCCGCCTTTGCACTGGTTCTGAGTCCCGCTTTCGCTTTTGCCGATGAACCACAACCGGAGTTTGATACCGGTCGCACTGCCGTTAAGTCCTCAACGGCCAACTTCTATATGGCAGTCACTGCCAACCCCCACGCCAGCCGGGCTGCCGAGCAGATTCTCGCCCGGGGCGGCAGCGCTGTGGACGCCGCCATTGCCGCTCAGATGGTATTGGGATTGGTAGAACCACAATCCTCCGGGATTGGTGGCGGGGCATTTATGCTCAGCTATGACGCTGCGGCAAAGAAGCTCAAGTACTACGACGGGCGCGAGACAGCCCCCTCTCAGGTAGACGAAAATTACTTTATCCGCGACAACAAGCCGCGTTCATTTTTTGAGTCTGTAATCGGCGGCTACTCGGTCGGCGTTCCCGGTGTTGTGCGAATGCTGGAAATGGCTCACGAGCGCGATGGCAAGTTACCCTGGGAGCAGTTATTTCAGCCGGCCATACACCTGGCCAAATCCGGCTTTCAGATCTCACCGCGCCTTCACCAGCTGTTACTGCGCATGCCGAAGGTGGCTGCTCGACCGGAAATTGCCAGCTACTTCTTCAACAGTGATGGCAAACCTCTGCCGGTGGGTCACAACTTGAAGAATCCAGCTTACGCGGAAACTCTGGAGGCAATTGCCCAGGGCGGTGCGGATGCCTTCTATCACGGCGACATTGCCAAAGCTATCGTCAAAGCTGTGCGCTATGACAGTGCCAACCCAGGGCTCCTGAGCCTCGAAGATATGGTTAGCTACCGGGCCAAGGAGCGCCAGCCCCTGTGTTCGGAGTTTCTCGAGTATCGTGTGTGCGGTGCGGATGCCCCGTCGTCCGGAGGTACCACAGTAGGCGGCATTCTGGGCATGCTGCAACAATTCCCACTGGAGCGCTTCGAGCCTGGCAGTGATCTACTCACCCACTTATTTATCGAAGCTTCGGAACTGGCATTTGCCGATCGCAACACCTACTCCGGTGATTCCGACTTTGTCCAAGTACCCAGTAAATCACTGGTATCCAGGGATTATTTGGCTCGCCGCGCGCAGTTAATCGACCCGGACTCCGCCACAGCTGCGACTCCGGGTACCCCAGCCGAACTCGGGGTGAAGCGGGTGATGGCCCAGTCGCCAGAACTGCCCAACACCAGTCATTTAGTGATTGTCGACCGCTACGGTAATGGTGTCAGTATGACGACCAGTATTGAAACCGGCTTCGGGTCGCGCCTGATGGTGAAGGGCTTCCTGCTCAACAACCAGCTCACCGATTTTTCCTTCACTCCAAAAAACAGTAGTGGGGAGCGGGTGGCCAACCGCATTCAAGCGCGCAAGAGACCACGCTCTTCCATGTCCCCCACCATCGTTTTCAACAAAGATGGCAGCATGCGCCTTCTGGTGGGTTCCCCCGGCGGTTCACGAATTATTGACTACACCGCGCGCACCATTCTCTACCACCTGGGCTTGAATATGCCGATTGCCGAAGCGATTTCTGCGGGAAATATCGGCGCTATCGGTAAGAGGGTCGAATTGGAGCCCGGCTTTTTCAGCCCCGATACTATCGAGAAACTCGAAGCCCGTGGACACGAGGTTGTCGAAAGGGGCCTCAACAGTGGTATCCATGCCATCGCTTTGCAAAATAACAAGCTGTACGGGGGAGCCGACCCCCGCCGCGAGGGCAGCGCCCAAGGGCGTTAACTTTGATCAGCCGAGGGGCGCACTTCCCCTCGGTTTCTTCCTCTCCTTAGCGCCTGTGGTCATAGACTTTCTGACCTTTGTAATAAGTCTGTATCACCCGGACACTACCAATATCTCGCTGCGGAATTAAAAACAGGTTTTTGTCCAAAACAATAAAGTCCGCCCACTTTCCCACCTCCAAACTACCGGTATCCTGCTCCAGGTGATTCGTTACTGCGCCGGTAAAAGTGAA
Organism: Microbulbifer maximicatervae (SeqCode); assembly: GCF_052468095.1. The sequence continues at coordinate 5,143,533 of NZ_CP174332.1, read as the reverse complement.
CATTTCAATCATTGTCTCCAATGATATCTGGTTACTGACTCCAGCATGGATGTTCTGGATTGGTGACACCTCTCTCCCGGCAACATATCCCGAGTCCATAACCACGGCTATATGACGAGGCTCTGTATTAGATTTTCGACTTTCAGTTAAGTAACTTTTATCATCTGGAGAAACTTTTGAGCGCGCTGCTACTGACAGCAATAAAATCGGTTTTTCCTTATCAGCTGACAATACACTCCCAGCATTATCCGAACTGATATTAAGCAGGGTGTTACGCAATCCCAACTCCCTGCCACCATCCAGGGATATCTGTATGAGTTTTTGTAGAGCTGCCAACTCTTTATTACTCTTAGCATCCAGGTAAAACTGGAAATTATGTGAATTAGCACGAGTAATTATCTTGGAAATAAGTTCACTCGATAGGCCTGAATCACGTTGATCACCTAAACCTACCTTGTCAGCTTTCAAGCTAACCGAATTGATCTTGAAATCATCGTCGGAATATTTTTCTGCAACCTTCTGCAATTCTCTAAGTTTTTTACCAGTGACATCCATCGCTATTTCAAAGGATGCTCGGATACGCAAACTCAATTTCTCTGACGATAGTGGGCGATCGAAGGCGCTGAGATATTTATTTAAATCATTGAGCGGCATTACAGCCTGAAAAAAAGTAGTTACGCCTCTCTGAGCCGCAATATTCTTAATCTCTGAAAAACTTCGTGTTGGTTTTTCACCCTCATTATTTACGGGTATCAGACGGGAAAAAACCTCCACTGCTTCACGACCATGAAAAATACCGATGGGAAGACCATCTTCATCTTTTTCGATTCTACCACCCTCAGAAAAATTAGACTCCATATCAATCCCAGCTGCGGCAATACCTTCAGAGTTAGTCCATACACTGGCGCCATCTTCTGAGAAAAGAATAATGGGGATCAAATCATTTATTTGATCCAATATTGCTTTATGTGGTCTGTGTGGTGCAAAAATGACATGACGCCAGCCGCTGCCAACGACAAGCTGCTTCTCGGGGTTGGCCTGAATAAATTTACGAACGCTATTCTCATACCCCTCTACAGTTTTATATGTGGATAAATCCAAACTGTCACTGATACCAACATCAGGTATTTGCTGAATAAAACCGGGCAATACCATTTTTCCACTGAGATCAGTGACCTTTGTTCCCTCTCCTACAAGGGCTTCTGCCCCCCGATCTGTACCCACATAAACAATGCGCCCATCGCGGATAGCCATTGCCGAGGCAACACTGCGGGCCGGGTCGACGGTATAGATATACGCATTCCTTAAAACGTGCTGGGCGGTTTCAACACTGGTGGCCGGCGAGGGGGATTCAGCTCGTTCACAAGCAATTAACAATAGTGAAATGAGCAGGCAGGCCAGGCGCATAGGGATACCTCACAGTTTTCCGCAATTCCCCGGGACTCGGGTCTTATCAGGAAAAGTGTAGAAAGCTCGGACACATTTGTGTGCCTAACCTCGAGACCACAACCAGTGATACCCAAATGACCCACTGGTGCAGGGACCCAGACCGCACTCGAGGAGAACCGCGATTAAATTGGCCAACACGACAGTGAAGAACGAGATGGCAATGCACTTTTCAATCAAAGTAAACTCTCTCGTGGCAAAACTTCGCCGCTTAAAGCCAAACATTAACGCAACGCCACAGTAGATCAGTAAGACAAAGAAAATCAGCGCAGACCAAGTGTATAAATGTAAGCCAAATACTGGGCTGCCAAACCCTGGATCGCCAGGGGTGATATGCAGCAATACCTGCCTGACAGCAGCAGCCAGACCGGCCAGACACGAAAGAATAACAACGCCGTAATGCTCTGCACGAATACTAAAGCGCAGGTTCAACATCAATCCCATGCCAATCATGGCAAAGGCAACACGTTGTAAGAGACAGAGAGGGCAGGGGTGTTGGTGAGATACCAACTCCATGATCAAGGCAATCCATAGGATTATGCTTACCGCTAACAGCGCCAAGCTATCCAGCCTTCTGACCATAAACACCATCATGGGCACGGTCCCTAGAAAGACAGCGACAGTGCTCGCGTCATATGATATCCACACCACATAATGAAGATCAGCAAGGTCAACAACCACCAGCCCATTGCAGAGCGGCGACGACCATTCCAAACGGCCCAAATCGACAGGGTGACCGTAAGAAAAGGCAATATCATGACCACTAAGCAGCTCCTTATCGGCAATACGATGATATTAGTATTGCCTAAAGCTGCCAGAAGGATGCGATTTAACGTTGGCAGCTAGAGCAGAAAAAGGTATTTCTCTGGCCCAAAACCATATCTTTGACTGCTCGGCCGCAAGAGGGACAGGACTCACCCGCACGGCCATAAACATTTAGCTGTTGGGCGAAATAGCCAGGTTTTCCATCGCCGCCAATAAAGTCCCGCAAGGTAGTCCCACCTTGGGCGATTGCCTGACTGAGAACCTGCTTTATGGACTCAGCCAAGCGCTGGTATCGGGCTTTGGAAATAGAACCGGCCTGTCGATCTGGGCGAATGCCCGCCAGGAAAAGAGATTCACTGGCGTAAATATTACCCACCCCCACAACGATACGGCCATCCATGACGAAGGTTTTGACAGACTGCTTACGCTTGCGCGAAGTCTCGAACAGATAGTCACCACTAAATTCTTCCGAGAGAGGCTCTGGGCCCAAATGGCTGAGTAAGTCGTGGGCCAGTGGGTCCGCCACTGTCCACAGTAGGGCACCAAAACGGCGCGGGTCGCGGTAACGCAGTGTGAGACCACTATCCAGGCGCCAGTCGATATGATCATGCTTTTCCGGTGCCTGTGCAGCCTCGACCATTCGCAGGCTGCCAGACATCCCCAGGTGCCAGATAGCGCAGCCTTTATCGGTGTGCACCAGCAGGTACTTGGCGCGGCGCTCCAGCTTCAGTATCCGGGCATTGCGGACACGGCGCTCAAAGTCTGCTTCCACGGGCCAGCGCAACTGGTGCTGGCGCACTTTTGCGGAGCGAATTTTATGCCCCTCCAGGTGAGGTTGCAGGCCTCTGAGAGTGGTTTCTACTTCTGGGAGCTCTGGCATCTTCTGGAGTTACCCTGTGTAAACTGGCTGCTCAATTTCCAATACGCACAAAAAAGCCCGGTTAGAACCGGGCTTTTTGTACAGTAGCGGTAGGCAATTATTTAATTTTGCCTTCCTTGTACATTACATGCTTGCGTACAACGGGATCGTACTTTTTGATCTCCATTTTCTCAGGCATGTTGCGCTTGTTTTTGGTAGTGGTGTAGAAATGGCCAGTACCGGCGCTGGAATTCAGACGAATCTTCTCACGCATTGCTCTATCTCCAATCTATTAGCTGGGCTACAGCCGTTACACTTTTTCGCCGCGGGCGCGCAGCTCAGTCAGCACAGCGTCGATACCTTTCTTATCGATAACGCGCATGCCTTTCGCGGAAACACGCAGCTTCACAAAACGCTTCTCGGATTCAACCCAGAAACGGTGGCTGTGCAGGTTCGGCACAAAGCGACGCTTGGTGCGGTTCTTAGCGTGGGATACATTGTTTCCGGTGACCGGACGCTTACCGGTTACCTGACATACCTTGGACATCTGTTGGCCTCTTCAAAACGCTTGTGCCCGCATGGCGCCAATCCTGAAGAGGAAAAGGTAGTGCGGGAACATAAAAATCGGGATTCTAATCCGGTTCCTGGATGGCGGCGGAACCTGTGCAGAATCTGGCCCGGCCGCAAAGAGCGGCGTTTTATACCAAAAGAGCCCGTAGGGAGCAAGTTTTGTACAACATTTCAACGCCGGGAACGACACCTTTACATCAATCCCTGCTCTGCAAAGGATAGCGCCTTGCCCTCACCGACGATCAAATGGTCCAGAACCTTGATATCCACCAGCTCTAGTGCCTGGGTCAAACGCTCGGTAATCCAGATATCTGCCTGGCTGGGCTCACTGACACCAGACGGGTGGTTGTGCGCCAAAATAACCGCCGCAGCTCCCTTCAACAGCGCTTGCTGTACTACTTCGCGCGGGTAGACATTCGCTGCATTCAGAGTCCCCTCGAACAGCTCCTCAAAAGCGATCACCCGGTGTTGATTATCCAGGTAGAGGCAGCAGAACACTTCCCTGCGCCGGTGCCTGAGCTGGATTGCCAGGTAATCCCTGACCGCCCCGGGACTGCACAGTGCGCTGCCGTGCTGTATCGTCTCCGCCAAGTGCCGCTTGGCCATTTCCAGCGCCGCTTGCAACTGTGCAAACTTGGCGTCGCCGAGCCCTCGCGCGCGGCAAAAGTCATCTCGCTCGGCCTCTAATAGAGGGCGCAAGCCACCAAAATCATTGAGAAGTCTCCTGGCCAGATCCACTGCTGAGAGACCGGGTAGCCCCACGCGCAGAAAAATTGCCAACAACTCTGCATCCGACAGGGCTTCAGCCCCTCTCTCCAACAGCTTTTCCCGAGGCCTCTCACCTGCCGGCCAGTCCTTTATTTTCATTTGTAGCCCAGTTAGTCAGTGTCTTATCTATCGCACATCTACTGAACACCTCTTCCACGCTGCACCTTTGAAGCACTACTGCAGTCTTATAAGAAACGACACAGAAATGCTAATCTTACCGGCTCGCACCAAATCGGAAACAGCATTTATGTCCTCTCTGGCCGACAAACGCATACTTTTAGGTATCAGCGGTGGAATTGCCGCCTATAAAAGTGCCGACCTGGTTCGCCGGCTCAAAGAGCGCGGTGCCGATGTCCGAGTGGTAATGAGCGCCGGAGCACAGGAGTTTGTACAGCCACTGACCTTTCAGGCGCTATCCGCTAACCCGGTGCATACAGACTTGTTGGATCCCTCGGCAGAAGCCGCTATGGGTCATATTGAACTGGCGAAATGGGCTGATCTTATCCTGATTGCTCCAGCCAGTGCCCAGGTAATGGCAAAGTTGGCTGCCGGTATGGCTGATGACCTCTTAACCACCCTTTGTTTGGCCAGCGAAGCCCCCCTGGCCCTGGCACCAGCCATGAACCAAGCCATGTGGCGCCACGCAGCTACCTCAGCCAATGCTCAGACCCTAAAGGAGCGCGGAGTCATATTCTGGGGCCCAGGCGCGGGTAGCCAGGCCTGTGGCGACGTGGGCCCCGGCCGTATGCTGGAACCAGAAAACCTGGCGGAACACACTGAATCCCTGTTTCACACAAGCCACTCACTGCAGGGCCGCAAAGTAGTAATCACTGCCGGCCCTACCAGGGAAGCCATTGACCCAGTGAGATTCCTCAGCAACCACAGCTCTGGAAAAATGGGCTTCGCCCTGGCTGCGGCGGCGCAGAGTGCCGGTGCCGAAGTGACGTTGATTGCCGGCCCCGTAAATTTGGATACGCCGCCAAAGGTCAATCGTATCGATGTTATCAGCGCCCAGGATATGTATGAGGCCGCCAAAAGTGCCGCCGATCACTGCGATATCTTTATCAGTGCAGCAGCCGTTGCTGATTTCCGGCCGGCCCAAGTCGCTGAGCAGAAAATCAAAAAGAAAGACGGGCAAGATGATGATGCAATTGCCCTCATCAAAAATCCCGATATTGTTGCAGCCATAGCCACGCGTACTGAGCTACGGCCTTTCACTATCGGGTTCGCCGCAGAGACAGAACAGGTTCTCGCCCACGCCCAGAGCAAGCTGCAGCGGAAAAACCTCGATATGATCATTGCCAACGATGTGAGCCAATCGGATTCGGGATTTAACAGCGATCACAACGCTGTCACTGTGATAGATGCGGATGGTCAGAGCCGACTGGCTCCCGCATTAAAGACCGACCTAGCCCGACAGCTCATTGAACTCATCGCCTCCAAGGCTCAGTGACAACATTTACGCTCAAATCAGGGATATCTGTGGGCTCCAACAACAAAAAGAAACCAGGCGGTACCATGCAGAAAGGGTTATTTTTACCGTTATTATTAGTAGTTGTCGCTTGGCTGGGCGGTGCCTATCTGTTAATCCAGTATCTTGTAATACCCCACAATCATTCGCAGATTGAGCTAGCCGCCAAGCAAAAAACTGCCGAACTAGCTGAAGTCGTGCAGTCTTACGTCGCAGACTATTCGAAGCGCCTGCAGGCCCTTGGATCAAGGAAGCTCCCTGCAGCAACACTGATTGAATCTACCAAACTACCTGAGCAGGTATCCCTCCAGGCCTTTTCTTCCGAACAGGTTCGAGTGGGCTCAGGGCAAAATCCCTCCCTGAACTTTGCCTTGGTCGATCTGTTAAAGCGCAGTCAGGAAACACCTGAGCAACCGATGGAAGTACTGCGTACAGGTGTGGAAAATAGCTGGCAACTTCATAGTGTTATCACCCTGGAAAATGAACAACTACTGGCTACCCAACCCTTTTCCGTGCTGGAAAACATTTTAAAAAGTCTGGGCGGTAGTCATGGACAAGTTCAGTTAATGCAGAAGTTTCCCGATGCCCACCGACAAACACTGTGGCGCGCAGGCATAGGAAAAGGCTACAACACTGTAGAGCAACTTGAGGACAGCTATTTAAGCCTCCACTTCAGTCCCTCCCAAACCTTTGTCGAACAGCACAGTCTGCCCACATCCTGGATTTACATCGGAGCCGGTATTGGAATATTGGTGAGCCTATTCGCCCTACTGAAATTCCTACCTCGCGATTCGAGAGCCCCATGGGAAAGAAGTAAGGATGCTAGTGGCAGCGAGCTTAATAAGGCGCACCCACAAGCCTCTGATGGAGGAACTACACAGGCTTCCAATACAGATTTTCTGCCGCAGAGCTTGGCCTCAGCACCCAGTATCTCGGACTCTGATTCGGAGAACTCAGAAAGCGAAGAAAAAGAAAATAGTTCAAAGGACTTGCCAGAAAGTGACGATGACAAGCCCGAGCTGCCTCTGACCTCTGAGTATCCCCAGCATGTTTTCCGCGCCTACGATATCCGTGGAATCGCCGGGCAGGAAATCAACGAACCTTTTGCCTATCAACTAGGTAGAGCGCTCGGCACCCTGGCACAGCACGCTGGAGAACATCTCTTACTAGTTGGCCGAGATGGACGCAATAGCAGTGAGACACTTAGCCAGTGCCTGATTGAGGGAATTCTAGATAGTGGCTGCAACTCTATTAATCTCGGCCTGATTCCATCACCACTTCTCTATTACGCTTGTGCGAAAGGAAAAAATACCAGTAGCGGGGTCATTGTTACCGCAAGCCACAACCCTGCGGAATACAACGGCTTTAAGATCGTACTGAAAGGTCGCGCCCTGGCGGAAGACAAACTGCAGGGGCTCTACCAGTTGATGAAAAAAGGCCCATTCAAAAGTGGGGAAGGCGCCAATCGGGAGCAAGAAATCACCGATAAATATATCGATGAAGTTTTCAATAATGTCGCCCTCGCCGGGCAACCGCACTTGGTTATCGATGCTGGCAATGGCGCCACCTCTAACCTGGCTCCCCGCCTCTTTGAGCAGCTCGGCTGTGCAGTAACACCGATCTATTGTGAGGTGGATGGCAACTTCCCCAATCACGCACCGGACCCCTCCAGGCCAGAAAACCTCGAAGCCTTGACTGAAAAGGTTCTGGCTACAGGAGCAGATCTGGGCGTGGCCCTGGATGGTGATGGTGATCGTGTTACCCTAATTTCAAGCAGCGGCCGTATCGCTTGGGCAGACCAACTGGTTATGTTGCTGGCAAGGGATATCCTTGCGCGCAATCCGGGAGAAAATATTGTCTTCGACGTTAAGAGCAGTCGCAGTTTATCCCAGCTAATCAGCCAGTATGGGGGCCGCCCCATTATGTGGAAGACCGGACACTCTCCGATGAAAGCCAAGATGTTGGAGACCAAAGCCATTTTGGGCGGCGAGCTTTCCGGACATATCTTTATTAAGGACCGCTGGTTTGGTTTCGACGATGGTATCTACGCTGCTGCGCGGGTACTAGAAATTATGGCACTGCGCGAACAAAGTCTTGATGAACTCCTCGACACCTTGCCGAAAATGCACAGCACCCCTGAGATCCTGCTACCAGTAGAGGAAACTGAGAAGTTTTCACTGATAGACCAGCTGCGCGATAAGGGGAATTTTGGCAATGCCGATATCAATACTATCGACGGCCTGCGTATAGAGTTTCCCGATGGCTGGGGGCTTGTACGTGCCTCCAATACCACTAGCGCACTAACCCTGCGCTTTGAGGCTGAAAATGAACAGGCCCTGGAGCGCATCCGTACTGAGGTGATGGGACAGCTCAGAAAGATTGCTCCCGCAATTACTGTACCCGACTGGCAGCTGCTCGATTAAGATAAAACGGCGGAATAGACTGCGCCGCCATCGGGCCACTGCCCCTATTGCTTAGAAAACAATCCACCACATTTGCTTTAAATCGTTGGCGACTCAATTCAGGACCCCAAACCTGATTCCCTTTCGCCCTGTGTAAGGAACTGCCCATGTCCCTAGATCTAAACTCTGCGCTGAAAAGTGCCCAGGTCCTCAATGAAGCACTGCCCTATATCCAGCGCTTTACAGGCAAAACTATTGTGGTCAAGTTCGGTGGCAACGCCATGGTGGATGAGCAACTACAAAACAGTTTCGCGCGAGACATTATCCTGATGAAGCTGGTAGGTATGAACCCAGTGGTAGTGCACGGTGGCGGACCTCAAATCGGGCAGCTGCTAAACAAGCTCAGTATTGAGTCCCGATTCGTAGACGGAATGAGAGTCACCGATAGCGAAACCATGGATGTTGTAGAGATGGTGTTAGGGGGCACCGTCAACAAACAGATCGTCAATTTGATTAACAAAAATGGGGGCCGCGCGGTAGGTATCACCGGTAAAGACGGATTGCTGGTTAAAGCGCGAAAGTTGACCCGAAAAAATGAGAGTGCGGGACTACATGCCTCTGAAATCATTGATATCGGCCAGGTAGGGGAAGTCGAGAAAGTTAATATTGATGTGATCAATATGCTGGTTCACAGCGACTTTATCCCGGTTATCGCGCCGATCGGAGTCGACGGCAATGGGGTTTCATACAATATTAATGCCGATCTCGTCGCTGGAAAAATCGCCGAGGAATTGAAAGCAGAAAAGCTGATGTTACTCACCAACGTCGCCGGTCTGCAGGATAAGGAGGGGGAGGTTCTCACCGGACTGACTACCAATGAAGTAGAGAGCTTAATTCAGGATGGCACCATCTATGGCGGCATGCTGCCAAAAATCACCTGCGCTCTGGACGCTGTTCAGGATGGGGTAAATTCCGCTCACATCATCGACGGCCGTGTGCCCCACGCCATATTGCTCGAGATATTTACAGATCGAGGCGTGGGTACCCTGATTACCAACATAGAAGCGCAAACTGTGGACCACTAGCCCCTTGGCAATTGAAGACAGCCCGGCGAATCGGTAGGATTCCGCCGCCGTCAAAATAAGACGACAAGAGCAAAACTAAATTCCGCCCCCCAAGCGGACCAAAGGCAGTCAATGAGCAGCGAAAAAATCAATCGGCGTCAACAAATCCTGGAAGCTCTAGCACATATGCTGGAAGTCAGTCCCGGCGCACGTATTACAACAGCAGCACTGGCCAAGGAAGTTGGTTTCTCTGAAGCCGCGCTATATCGTCACTTCCCCAGTAAATCCAAGATGTTTGAAGGGCTGATCGAATTTATTGAGGAGACCATTTTCAGCCGTATCGCAATGATCCTGCAGGAGGAGCCCTCGGCTCTCAATCGCTGCCAGAAAATTCTGCAGCTCCTGCTAGCTTTCTGTGAGCGAAACCCTGGAATCACTCGCCTGCTCACAGGCGACGCGCTTACCGGTGAAACTGAAAGGCTGCATGGACGAATCCTGCAGTTATTTGATCGACTGGAAACCCAAATTAGACAGATCTTGCGCGAAGCCGAGTTGCGCGAACACCTGCGCCCAACTCTTCCTCTCGGTGGTGCTGCCAACCTGCTTTTGGCGAGCGCGGAGGGGCGTATCGTCCAATACGTGCGCAGCGGTTTTAAGCGTAAGCCTACAGAGTACTGGGCAGAACAGTGGCCCGTATTAACGGCTGGTTTCTTCCGTGAGACAGTGGCTGCAGCCAGATAACCATTTCCTCATGAGGGCTGTTTAGCGGTAGCCCTCCGAAATTATTCAGGTATTGAAAAATCAGTTAGCTCTCAACATTAAGCTCTGTGTAGCGGGCTACCGCCTTATCGAAATCAACCCCTATGGTATCTGCTTCAGCCGCACGCCGGCTGAGGCGCTCCTCAAGCACTTCCATTTCTTTTTGTAGATCTGCAATTCTCTGCAACAATTCGGGAGCCACCTCACGGCCGCCCCGCTGCGTTCGTGCAGCAGAGGCTTCTTCCTGGGCAATTTGCCGGCGCAGACTGCTGATATTTGACCGCATGATAGCCATATCCTGCTCAACGACAGCCAACTTGCGCGACCGTGCACTCTCAATATCCGCAATACTGTTATAGCGCTTTAGCAGCTTTCGATCCGCTTCCCGCTGGGCCTCTAGCTGAAGTTCGGCTTGGTACTCTTCGGGACTGAGCTGCGGTGCAACTACTTCAACTACACGACCGGTAAGAGTGAGAATCTCATAACCATTTGGAACAAATTCCGGTGGAATAACATCGTTGATCACCAGGACTCCCTGGTGATCAGTGTATCGATACAAAACCCGGCTATTGTTGCCATAAGCCTCTACAGCCAACATCAAAAGGGTGCTGACCAATAGAGGTACTAAAGGGGCGACTCGCATCGCTCTTCTCTCTAAATTAACCGGCCCACGGCTAGGGGGGACAAAATTTATTGACCCGCGACACCGTAGCGCTGCCGGTAGTCCACAATTTTCTGCAGAGTATCGCTGTCATTCGACTCCTGCTCGAGAAAGCTGATCACATCGTCTAACTGCACGATGCCGACCACAGGAATATTGTACTGTCTCTCAACTTGCTGGATAGCGGAGAATTCACAATCTTCGTTAGCCTTTTCCTGGCGGTTGAGACCAATCACAACTCCCGCTGCTTCTGCGCCATGAGACTCGATAATTTGCATCACTTCGCGCACGGCTGTGCCCGCAGTAATAACATCATCGATAATCAAAACCTTGCCATTAAGCGGCGCACCCACTAAGGTTCCGCCTTCACCGTGATCCTTGGCTTCTTTTCGGTTGTAACAGAAAGGCTTATCGATCCCCTTTTGGGCTAGAGCCACAGCAGTCACCGCTCCCAGCGGGATACCTTTGTAGGCCGGCCCAAAAATGACATCGAACTCCACTCCCGAAGCGATTATCGCCTCGGCATAGGCCTGTCCCAGCGCTGCCAGTGCAGCACCGGTGTGGAAACGGCCGGCATTGAAAAAGTAGGGGCTTTGACGGCCCGACTTCAATGTGAAGTCGCCGAAACACAAAACCTGATGATCCAGGGCAAGTTGGATAAAATCGCGCTGATATTGCTGCATGGAAAATTGTTAACTATTGGCTAAGGTGAAGGGAGACCTCCCCGTAGCATTCCCGGGGGTAGGCATGCATATAATGTTTCTAATGATACACAGTCCGCTGGTAAGGGGCTAATAATGCGAATAGTAAGCTTGTCGGTAGACGGCGTTCATCAGGCCGCCCAACGCGGTCTCTACGATTGGTTGGCGGAGCAGGACGCAGATATTATCTGCCTTCAGGACCTGCGCTCTCTCGAGCCTGAATTGGACCACCCAATATTTCACCCCGACGGTTATTACAGTTACTTTTTCGACTCGGGAACCCCCCACGAAAATGGTGTGGCTATCTACACCCGAAGCCAGCCCAAAGCCATCATATTCGGCATGGGCTTCGCCAATGGTGAGGATATGTACGGCCGCTATCTACAGGCGGATTTCGAGCGACTGAGCGTTGGCTCTCTGCTCGCGCCAGTCGCCTCCGATGAGACGTCGTTAGAGAAAAAAGTCCAATTCTTTGAGGACATGCAGGCGCACTTGCTAAAAATAAGCCGCAAACGCCGCGACTTTATTTTCTGTGGTAACTGGGGCATGGCTCACCGTCGTGCAGACGTACAGAATTGGCAGGATCACCAGGATTCTCCCGGCTTTATGCGTCACGAACAGCGCTGGCTGGACCAACTGTTTAATGATGTTGGCTATGTCGATGCTTTTCGCCGTGTAGTAAAAGATACCGACGAATTTAGCTGGTGGCCCAGCGGTACTGTCGGAGAAGGAGATGGCTGGCGTACTGATATGCAGATCGTTTCTCACGGTCTGAAAAATCGCATTGAGTACGGTGCAATCAATAAGAATGTGAAATTCTCCAGCCACTTACCGGTAATCATGGACTACGAAATCGAAGTCTGAATCGCACGGAGTTCCGGCCCCTTCCCTATTGGGGGAGGGCCGGATACAAACCAAGGGGCGGCTGCTTTACTCGTCCAACGCCCGCTTTTGCAGAGCGATCAATTCATCAATACCCGCCTTGCCCAACCCCAGCATCTGAGCGAACTGCTTTTCGGTAAATGGCTCACCCTCTGCAGTGCCTTGAACCTCGATCATGCCGCCATCTTCGGCCATCACCAAATTCATATCGGTATCCGCTGAACTGTCTTCCGGGTAATCCAGGTCCAGTAACGGCTCCCCCTCATATATTCCCACCGATACCGCCGCTACCATATTCTTGAGCGGATCATCGGCTATGATTTTCTCTCGCTGCATATGACGCAGGGCATCAACCAATGCCACACAGGCACCAGTTATTGCTGCAGTTCGGGTACCGCCATCGGCCTGGATAACATCGCAATCGACGGTGATTTGATTCTCACCCAGCTTCTCCAGGTCTACCGCCGCTCGCAGTGAGCGCCCGATCAAGCGCTGAATTTCCACGGTGCGCCCACTCTGCTTGCCCTTGGCCGCTTCCCTAGGCATACGAGAGCCTGTGGAGCGTGGCAGCATGCCGTATTCTGCAGTAATCCAACCGCTGCCCTGGCCGCGTAAAAACCTTGGGACTTCACTGGAGAGAGAGGCATTACACAAAACCTTAGTATCACCAAACTCCACCAACACAGACCCCTCCGCATGACGGGTATAGTTGCGGGTAATTTTTACCGGGCGCAATTGCGCAGGGGCGCGGCCACTGGGACGCTGCATAGTCCACCTCAAATATTGAATGAAAGCCCCGCATTATATACCCCAGCATGGCGATCCAAACGCTGTGTTATTATGCCGGGCCGATTAATACGCCTGTAGGGGATCAGCTATGGCCAGTCAACGGGAACAGAACAAAGTGCGCAGCATGACAGCCTTTGGACGCGCCGAGGCCAATTACGCAAACGGCACCGCTATCTGGGAACTGCGCTCGGTCAACCATCGCTACCTGGAACCACATTTCCGTTTGCCCGAAGCGGCTCGCTCCCTGGAAACACAACTGCGCGATACGCTGCGCAAGACGCTGTCCCGCGGCAAAATTGAACTGACCCTAAGCCTGAAGACCAATAGCGCCGAAGGCACTGGGCTGGAAATCAACCAACCCCTCGCCCAGGCGCTGATTCATGCGGCAAAACAGGTAGCGGGTGGCGAGGATGTTCAACCACTCAATCCCTTGCAAATTCTCCAGTGGCCCGGTGTTATCAGTGAACCGGAAGCGGATACCGATCAACAGTCGGCAACGATATTGGAGGCTTTTCGCGAGGCACTGGGACAGCTGCGCGCAAACCGTGAACGCGAAGGCGCTGAGCTAGCCAAGTTTATTGAGGCCCGACTCAAGGGAATCGAAGAGCAAGTGGCCAAAGTTCGAGAGCTGCTTCCCCAAATCCTTGAGGCACAGCGAGACAAGCTGCGCAGCCGCCTGGAAGAGTTGCAAGTGGAGCTGGACAAGGACCGGCTCGAGCAGGAGATCGTCCTGTTGGCCCAGAAGGCTGATGTGGATGAAGAGCTCGACCGCCTCAGTGCGCACACTTCTGAAACACGTCGGGTTTTAGCCGGCGGTGGATCAATCGGCCGGCGGCTGGATTTCCTGATGCAGGAGTTTAATCGCGAAGCCAACACCCTCTCCTCAAAGTCTGTGGTTACCGACACAACCCAGGCTGCGGTAGAGCTCAAAGTATTGATCGAGCAGATGCGCGAGCAAGTACAAAACATCGAGTAACCCTCTGGGGCATTCTCACCGAGACTGCGGATGCCCCTCTACCACCAGACAGAGGGATTTGTGATAGCTCACCCTTTAAGGAATACTTATGCGACAAAACCTGAAGTGGGTCGGCGCTATTTTTTTAGTGCTTGCTGCAATTGAGATTATTAATATTCTGAGCGGCCGATCGCTTAATTACTTTGGTATTGTTCCCCGCTCAATCAACCACCTCCCCCATATCTTTTCTGCACCATTACTGCATGGAAATAGCTGGCACTTCTTCTCGAATATATTCACTCTGTGCATCTTCAGTTTCTTAGTGCTGCAGTACGGGGTAAAAACTTACCTGAGAGTGACCCTGTTCGTTGTGATTACCACCGGAGTGGCCGTTTGGCTTTTTGCTGGCAGGGGCAATCATTTGGGAGCTAGCTCAGTTATCTATGGCTATTTCGGCTTTTTGCTTCTTGCGGGATTTATCAGCAGGAAATTTAGCCGTTTATTAATATCTATTGTGGTAGCCGTCCTTTATGGAGGGCTTATTTTCGGTGTCTTGCCACGGGGTGGTTTTATCTCCTGGGAGTCCCACCTATTTGGATTTATCTTTGGGTTGCTGGCTGCAAAGCTGTGGGCCAAAGTTCCCAGTTATAGCAAGGCCAGATAAACACAAGTCCTAACACCAACCTTTCAACCTCAAACCCCAGTAGTAGCCAGCAAAGGTTTTCATTACTGGGGTACCCTCAGGAAACAGGCCCCAAAGCCAAGCTACGTAAATGCTACGTACACGTCACTAAAAAGCGTTTAGCGATTCATCTTTTCTACGCACGATAATTCTTTTATCTGAAAATATTTGTTTATTATCCAATTTCCCCCCTGTGAACCCCTCCACATCTCTCCCGTAGATAAATTCTCACTATCAGATTTTTTTCCCAAAACTTATAAATTTGTCGCCAAAAGCCACACAAATTTAAAGGCTTAAGCTGAGGATAATAATTTCACGAACGTTATAAAGAAGTACCATTTTGAAACTTTGGTACCAATTTTGGTCAAACTGACTTACCGACTGTGAGAAAGACAGTTTCTAGGCCTATCCGTTAAGCAAATTTATTTTGTTAGTGCGGAGTTTTTCAGGAGTCTCCGGCCTATCGGAATACTGATAGCCGGATTTAAAATATCTCGGAGATATAACAATAATGAAATCATCATTGAAAAGTCTTTTGCAAAAGACGATTCTGGCGAGTGCGTTTTCGTTACTGTGTGCTACCCCTTTCGCTACTCACGCAGCGGACGCGGAAAAAACACTGCTAACCGACCGCATCATCGTAAAGTACAAGGAGAGCGCTAAAGTTGGGAAGGCGGCCACCATGGCCACAGAGACGGTCGAAAAAGCTTCCCGTCGCGCCGGCCACAAGATGCGCCACCTCCGCCGTATGGCCACTGGCGCCCAGGTAATGCGCCTGGAAGGCCGTAAAAGTAGAGCTGAAGTAAGCGCGATCATCGATCGCCTGAAACAGGATCCGGATGTGGAATACGCAGAGCCGGACCTGATTATGAAAGCGATGGCCGAGCCCAATGACCCGAGCTATCTCAGCCAGTGGCATTACTACGAGTCCACCGGCGGCTTGAACCTGCCCTCAGCTTGGGACGTTACCCAGGGCGATGGCGTAGTGGTTGCCGTACTCGATACCGGTTATCTCCCCCACGCCGATCTGGTAGACAATATCCTGCCAGGCTACGATATGATTTCTGACACTTTCGTCTCCGTAGATGGAGATGGACGTGATGACGATCCCACTGACCCAGGGGATTGGTATACAGATAAAGCCTGCGGTGACGACCCGAGCATCCCCTCCGAGAGCGACAGCAGCTGGCACGGCACCCATGTAGCCGGCACCATTGCCGGGGTTACTAACAACAACATGGGTATCGCCGGTGTTGCCTATGATGCGAAGATAGTGCCCGTTCGTGTGCTTGGACGCTGTGGTGGCTATACCTCTGATATTGCCGACGGCATCATCTGGGGTGCCGGTGGTTCTGTCAGCGGATTGCCAAGCAACCAAAACCCAGCCCAAGTATTGAACCTGAGCCTCGGCGGTGGCGGTAGCTGTGACACTACCACGCAAAGCGCTATCGACACTGCGCGCAGCCTCGGCGCTACCGTGGTTGTCGCCGCTGGTAACAGTGGTGCCAACGCAAGCCAATACTCGCCTGCCAGCTGTGATGGGGTTATTACCGTTGCGGCAACTGACCGTACCGGCGGCCGCTCTTATTACTCCAACTATGGCAATGTGGTTGATGTCGCTGCACCCGGTGGCGCACAGAGCTTCGCAAACGATTCCGACGGTATCCTTTCCACCTACAACAACGGCTCTACCGATGCGGGCAGCGATAGCTACTATTACAGCCAGGGCACCAGTATGGCAGCCCCCCATGTCGCCGGCGCAGCAGCGCTGATTTATTCGGTTAACCCCGACGTTACTCCGGATGAAGTTGAGTCGATCCTCACCAGCACCGCTCGCAGCTTCCCCTCTTCTTGCAACAACTGCGGCTCCGGTATTGTGGACGCGGCAGCAGCTGTAGCTATGGCGAGCGGCGACGATAGTGGTAATGGCGACGACGATGACGACAGTGGCAGCAATGGTTCAGGTTGGACAGAAACTAACCTTTCTGGCAGCCAGGGCAGCTGGAATGACTTCACCATTGATGTTGAGTCGGGGACTTCCACCCTTACTATAGAGATGTCCGGTGGCTCCGGCGAAGTTGATCTCTACGTGCGCCACGGTAACTATCCTACCCTGCGTCGATATGACTGTCGTCCATACCTCTGGGGTAACGAGGAGAGCTGCACCATTAGTAACCCGGATTCCGGCACCTGGTACATCAGTGTCTATGGGTATGAATCCTACAGCGGTGTGACTTTGGAAGCGGAAGCTAGCGAGTAAATAGCGACCCGTTCAGAGTAAAAAAAGACCGGCATTTGCCGGTCTTTCTATTTATAAACTCCAAAGAAAATCCTTTCACGAAGAAAACCATGCCTAAACATCAAAAGTCGCACCTAGCCGTGGTACCAATTCGACGTATCGCATGCTCTTGCCAATCTTTTGATTAGTGCCAATCAGGCACCACTTTTGTAAACCTGAAAGTTAATTACGTCAAAACCCCTTCAGCGAATACTGACTGATTTCAGAATCCATGCTTCACTGGCATATGCGGCCCAGTAGCCGTGTGGCAGAGTTCGATAGATACGCTATCTAATAATAAAAATATGGGGTTTCTGTGGACCTGCTTACTTTCTCCATTCCATTTTTTCTGACCGCCATGCTTATGGAGTTCGCCCTGGATCGCTGGAAAGGCTGGGGGCTCTACAGGCTGAATGACACTATTGGCAATCTCAGCACGGGGATTCTCAATCGTATTATCGGGCTTACCTATAAAAGCTTATTCCTCGTTATCTATATCCCGCTGTTTACGTTGCTACAACCCTACTATCAATGGGTTGGTTTCAACTGGTCTATCGACAATGTCTGGCACCTGGCCCTGGCGGTTCTCGCATACGACTTCTGCTACTACTGGAAGCACCGTATCTGTCACGAGGTAAACATCTTTTGGGCAGAACACCTGGTGCACCACCAGAGTGAGGACTACAACCTGAGCACAGCATTGCGCCAGTCTTCGGGGGGGCTACAGCTGGATTGGATATTTTATCTACCGCTTCTATTGATTGGTTTGCCGGCAGAAATTGTTATTGTCGCCGGCGCAATTGATCTTATTTACCAGTTTTGGGTTCACACTCAAAAAATACCCAAGATCCGCTGGTTGGAGTGGTTTGTCATTACCCCCTCGAATCACCGGGTACACCACGCCCAGAACGCTGTCTACGTAGATAAAAACTACGGCGGAATATTAATACTTTGGGATCGCTTATTTGGCACCTACCAGCAGGAACTCGAAACTGAGCCCTGTCTTTACGGTGTGCGTAAGCCCCTAAATACCTTTGATCCTGTAGCAGCCAATTTACAACACTTAAAGCGCATGGCAATTGATGCCTGGCATACGAAAAGCTGGTGGGACAAGTGCACTCTTTGGTTCCGCCCCACCGGCTACAGGCCCGCAGATGTAGAAAAATCCATGCCAGTAGCCTCTACCGATCTGACAAACTTTAAACGTTTCAACCCTGAAATTAGCCCTGGTTTGCGCAACTACGCATTCGCACAACACCTCTGTTACACCGCCACAACCTTATCTCTCCTCTGGTTCACCAGCGTATTGAGTTTCTGGCAACTTATGGGCTCGGTTATTGCCTTGATTATTTGCCTGGCAATTAATGGTAGGGTACTGGATGGTCATCCTATTTCAGGGCGCCTCGAAACTTTGAGACTCGCAGCACTCATCTGCGCTATTCCGCTACTAAACAATACATATGTACCACTCTTCATATCCTACTTGCTCACAAGCTCTTTGGTATGGTGGTGGTTGGCAACCCGACGCAAAGAGGATAGAGTCACTTTCGTTAGCGATTAACAACAGGGAGGTCCCCTTAATCACAGGTGGTTGGCGGTGATTGAGAAACTCCCGCGAGGCTATCCCGGCCGGGCCCAGGCGCGCAGGTGGTAACGCGCCCTGAATCTCCCAACAGATACCCCCACTCCGGCCGGGGGCTAGCCTTGTCCCTTCATGACACTCTTTCATCTCCAGACGCAAGCTTCGGTTATAATGGGCTCTTTGCTCGCGAACAGGATCAGTTGTGCAAACAGGAACCCTCTACACCGTCTCCGCTCCCTCCGGTGCAGGAAAAACCAGCTTGGTCAAAGCGCTGGTAGACAGCGACAGCCAGGTTACCGTATCGGTTTCCCATACCACTCGTGCCATGCGCCCAGGCGAAACTCACGGCGTTGACTATCACTTTGTCGAGCGAGAAGAATTTTTGGCAATGTTGGAGCGTGATGCTTTTTTTGAGCACGCCCAAGTTTATGGCGATAATTATTACGGCACCGCCAAAGCTGAGATCGAAGAGACTCTTGCCAGTGGTCGCGATGTTATCCTGGAAATCGATTGGCAGGGGGCCGAACAGGTTCGTCGCCTGCGCCCTGATGCAGTGGGTATTTTTATTTTGCCTCCGTCCCAGGAAGCCCTGCGCGAGCGCCTCACCGGACGCGGTCAGGACGATCAAGCGGTCATTGATCGCCGTATGGACCAGGCCATCGACGAAATGACCCATTATGTCGCCGCAGATTACCTGGTAATCAACGACAACTTCGACCAAGCGTTAACAGAGCTGCGTGCCATTATCGTTGCCCAGCGACAGCGCTTAGAGCTGCAGCAACTGCGCCACGGCGATCTACTTCAGGCACTGTTGCGCCACTGAACCAATTGATCGAATTGCATACATTTCCCGGTCCGGTAAAATAGCCGGTCCCCTGTACAGAATTTGCCTTCGGGCACAGCAAATGGAAACGAAAGTTTATGGCACGTATTACCGTTGAAGATTGCCTTGAGCATGTGGACAACCGCTTCGAGCTCGTTATCGTCGGCAGCAAACGCGCCCGTCAGATCGCTACAGGCGGCAGGGATCCATTGGTTCCCGAAGAAAACGATAAGCCCACGGTAATTGCCCTGCGCGAAATCGAAGAGGGCCTGGTGGATGCCGCCATCCTCGACGAGCCGGAACGCGAAGAGGCACCTGCTCCTATCGTTGCACCCAACTACCTAACAGATCAGCAAGTCTGATCAGGTCTCTTACTGGGTACTTTTTGAGTTTTACGAGAGGCGCGCGCGGCATTGCACACCATAGATAGTTTGGCCCACCGCCTCTCCTCATACCTTCCCCCCGACCAGATCCAAATCGTTCGCCGCGCCTATTTTTACGCGGAGCAGGCTCACGATGGTCAGCAGCGCCGTTCCGGCGAGCCCTATGTCACCCACCCGCTGGCAGTTGCCACTATTCTCGCGGGCATGCATATGGATCACGAGAGCCTGGCGGCAGCCATGTTGCACGATGTGATCGAGGATACGGGTATCCCCAAGGCAGCTCTGGCCGAGCAGTTTGGTGGAGAGGTTGCCGACCTGGTCGATGGGGTCTCCAAACTAACCCAGTTCGAGACCGACAGCCCGGCAGAAAAGCAGGCGGAAAACTTCCAGAAGATGGCGCTAGCCATGGCCCGCGATATCCGCGTGATTCTGGTCAAGCTGGCCGACCGCCTGCACAACATGCGCACTCTCGGCGCACTGAAACCGCAGAAGCGTGCCCGTATTGCCCGCGAGACGCTGGAGATCTACGCACCCATCGCCCACCGACTGGGTATGAACGACGTTCGTATCGAGTTCGAGGATCGCGCTTTTTTTGCCATCTACCCACTGCGTGCCAGCCGCTTGCGCGCCGCCCTGGTCGCCGCCCGCGGCAATCGCAAAGAGCTGCTGGAACAAATTCAGAATGCTATAGAACTGCGCTTGCAGCGGGAGGGCATCAGCTCTCTGGTGATTGGCCGGGAAAAGCACCTATTTAGCATCTACCAAAAGATGCGCGCCAAGAAGAAGTCCTTCAAGGAGATAATGGATGTCTACGCTTTCCGCATCATTGTGGACAGTGTGGATACCTGTTACCGGGTTCTAGGTGTTATGCACAGCCTGTACAAACCGGTAATCTCCGAGTTTAAAGATTACGTCGCTATCCCCAAATCCAATGGCTACCAGTCACTGCACACAGTGCTGCTGGGTATGCACGGGGTGCCCATTGAAGTTCAGGTCCGCACCAAGGAAATGGATGAAATGGCCAACAGTGGCATTGCCGCCCACTGGCTGTACAAAGCCTCCGGCGATGAGGTGATCAATACCGGTGGCACCAGCCAAGTGCGCGCACGGCGCTGGGTCCAGGGACTGCTGGAGATGCAGCAGCGCGCCGGCGACTCGTTAGAGTTTATTGAAAACGTAAAAATTGACCTGTTCCCGGATGAAGTTTACGTCTTTACCCCTAAAGGGCAGATCGTCGACCTCCCCGCAGGAGCCACTGCTGTGGACTTCGCCTATTCCGTACACACGGATATCGGCAACTCCTGTGTTGCCGTGCGTATCAATCAGCGCCTGGCCCCTTTGTCCCAACCTCTGGAGAGCGGGCAAAAAGTTGAGATTCTCACGCGCAAAACTGCACAGCCAAACCCTAACTGGCTCAATTTTGTAGTAACCGCCAAAGCGCGCAGTGCTATCCGTCACTTCCTCAAGCACCAGCGTCACCACGATTCCATTACCCTGGGCCGGCGCCTGCTGGAAAAAGCACTCAGTAAGTTCGACACGAGCCTAGACGCGCTATCGCCAGAGCAATTAGAAGCGGGCCTCAAAGAAGCGAAATGCGCAACTTTGGACAAGCTGCTGGAAGAGATAGGTATGGGCAGTAAAGTGGCCTTCTCTGCCGCTAAATTACTCGCGCCCGTCACCAGTGAAGAGACTGAAGCCAGCAATATCTCTTCTCCCTTAACGATCGATGCCCAAGAGGGCATGATGATCAGCTTCGCTCGCTGTTGCCGTCCTATTCCCGGGGATGCCATTATCGGCCATATCAGCTCGGGCAAAGGCGTAGTAGTACACCGCGACACCTGCCGCAATACCGGTGATTTTCGCGAGCACCCAGAAAACATCATGCTGGTGAACTGGTCACCGGATGTGACAGGAGAGTTCCTCGGTGATGTGCGGGTAGAAGTCGAGTCAGAGAGAGGGATTATTGCCCGACTGGCTACTCGTATTACGGAAGAGGGCGCCAGCATCGAGCAGATCAATGTGGATGAGAAGGATGCTCACAACAGCGTGATCTCCCTGACCCTGGAAGTCAGTGGCCGTGTACATTTGGCGCGGGTTATGAAGCGCCTGCGCAACCTCCCTTCTGTCATACGCATCGCCCGCCCTTGAGGAACACAAGGGAATCCCATTGGGAACTGCCATTAGGCTTCAAAGCGCGATATATTTAACCGACTTCTGAAAGCCCCGCAAATAAGTAAGGGATTATTCGGAAGTTCCGTATAGGTCTTCCTGTTCAACAATATTGATAAGTAATGGAGTACCCCATGCCCAATCGAGCCGTTATTAAAACCGACCGGGCACCCGCCGCAGCTGGTACCTATTCCCAGGCAGTAAAAGTGGATAATACTGTTTACCTGTCGGGACAAATCGCTCTGGACCCAGAGACACAACAGATGATTAGCGGAGGTTTTAGCGATGAAGTCCACCAGGTCTTTCGCAACCTCAGCGCAGTCTGTGAGGCCTCTGACGGATCGCTTCAGCATATTGTGAAACTCAATCTCTACATTACCGACAGCAGCAACTTTGCCGCTGTAAATGAGATAATGGCAGAGTTTTTCGAAGAGCCTTATCCCGCCAGGGCAACCGTCGTCGTCAAGGAGTTGCCGCGGGGAGCCCTTTTTGAAGCCGAAGCGATTATGGTGACCTGAGGCAAGAAGTTCTCGCCGATGCTGTGGCAATAATTGAGGAGGGCAGCTCAGCCCTCCGACTCCAACAGAGCGCTATAGCCCACCTTGTAATCTGGATATTTCAATTCGTAACCACTGGACAGCATCAACTGATTGCTGAGCTTTTTCGAGCGACGCTCGCTCGTTTGCACAATCTCGCGCAGGTGGGCACTGGTATATCCCATCGCTTTTACCAACCACTGTTGCAGCTCGTACATCGGCACAGGCTGGCTATCGGCGCCTATATAAAGGGGCTCCGGGACCCACCCCTGTTTGTGCCTTTCAATAAGGTGCAATAAAAAACCAATACAATCATCGACATGGATGCGATTGCTATATTGCGGTGGCTGGGGAGGAGCGCAGCGACCAGCGCGAACCTGCGACAACAAGCGATCTCGACCAGGCCCATAAATTCCCGCAAAGCGCACAATGCAACTGTTGGGAATTGCGTTGTGAATGATCTCTTCAGCTGCCAGCAAACTATCTCCCTGAAAACCACTGGGCATAGGTAAAGTTTGCTCATCGATAAAGTCGTCGCCGCTCTGGCCATAAACACGAGTAGATGAAACCCAGATAACCAAGCGCGGTGGGGATGGAAGGTGCGGAACAACTTCAGCGACTGCCTTTGCCGTTTCCACATAGGCGCGGTGATAGCCGGTTGGCGTGTGCTCAGTGGGGGTAAATGTTGCGAGAATGATATCCGCCCCCGTAGACAACAAGCGTTCAATATCCTCTTTCTTAGTGGCATCCCCCCGGCGCCAATTCACCACATCTGCCCTGCGCTTACTCGCCAGAGCTACCAGGGGATTGCGCCGCATCCCATAAACCGCGTATTGCTTTCGGTCTATATGCAGTGCCAGTCTCGCCCCGAGGTCACCACACCCAAGGATCCAAAGCTTTTCTTGTTGTGTCATATAGTTCCCGGTGAACAATCTTTGCTGTCCACCTTATTCCCTTGATTCAGTGCTATTCAGTCCTAAGGTGCTGGGGTCATTTGGGCAAATATCAAATTCGGAATGCTTATAGTTCGCCGCCGAGGCTCTCCCCAAAGGCGGACTAGTTGCCACGCCTTTTGAACATGCGATAGATCGCAAGAAAAATTATCGCACCAATCGTAGCCGTTATTATGTCGCCTATTCCGAAACCAGTCACTGGGCCACCGAACCCAATCAGGGCACCGAGCCAGCCTCCAATAAAGGCACCGACAATGCCGATGACCATAGTGACTATCCAACCACCAGGATCTCTCCCGGGCATAATCCACTTTGCCAAAGCGCCGGCAATCAACCCGAGAATGACCCAGGACAGAACTCCCATGACGTATCTCCGTTCGGTGTGCCCCTTACAGATATAGCAAAATTTTGCGCCTCAATCCCACCTGAATTCCCAAAACTAGTAAATTTTCCCAATATTCGCTCTCAGCTTACAGATTGAGACAGGGTATTGGCCAGCGGCGATTATTTATGAATAATTACTATTACTAATGGCCATCTAATTGCCTCGACCATGACTCTCAATGAACTGCGCTATATCGTAACTCTCGCCCAGGAACAGCATTTTGGCCGTGCCGCCGAGCGCTGTTACGTCAGCCAACCGACACTCTCTATCGCGGTAAAGAAACTGGAGAAAGAGCTCGGTGTCGCCCTGTTTGAGCGCTCAAAAACTCGAGTGCAGGCAACCCCATTGGGCGAGAGAATTGTCGCCCAGGCCCAGCTGGTTCTGGAACAATCAGCAGCCATCAAAGACATCGCCAGCGCCGGCAAGGACCAGCTGGCGAGCCCCCTGTCAGTTGGCGCCATCTTTACTATTGGGCCCTACCTGTTCCCACACTTTATTCCCCAACTACAGCATTTGGCACCAGAAATGCCACTCTATGTTGAGGAGGGATATACCGCCACGCTGAGACAGAGGCTACGCAAGGGCGAACTGGATGCCATCATTATCGCGCTCCCCTTTACCGAGCCCGACGTTGTCACCCAACCCCTGTACGACGAGCCATTTGTTGTATTGATGCCCGCGGGGCACCCACTTACAAAGCAGGAGGTTATCTCCCCGGATCAACTCACTGAAGACAATGTGCTTCTGCTGGGTGAGGGTCACTGCTTCCGCGATCAGGTACTGGAAGCTTGTCCGCACCTGCAACTAACCATGGAAAAAGAAGCCGGCGGCGGCAGCATACGCACAGCCGCAGATGGCAGCTCACTGGAAACACTCCGCCATATGGTGGCCTCAGGGCTTGGAATTACCGTATTGCCACTCTCAGCCGCCACCGCATCACAGTACGCCAGTGGCCTGCTGGAGACCCGCCCCTTTACCGCACCGGGCCCACGCCGCACTGTAGCACTGGCCTGGCGGGCAAGCTTCCCCCGACACCGCGCAATCGACATACTGCGAGAGGCCATCAGCCAGTGTCACCTGACCGTGGGATAGATAACAACCTGGCCGAGCTGCCCCTTACCACCCTCAAAGGCGTGGGGGATAAATTTGCCCAGGTGTTGGCCAAACTCCATATCAACTCCCTACAGGATTTGGTTTTCCACCTGCCGCTACGCTACCAAGACCGCACCCGGGTAGTGCCTATTTCCGGCCTCACCGCTGGTATGGATGTGGTAATCGAAGGGGAGGTCAGTGCCGCCGATGTCGTATTCGGCCGCCGCCGCAGCCTGGTGGTCAGATTACAGGATGGCAGCGGCACCTTAACCCTGCGCTTTTTTCATTTTTCCGCCGCACAGAAAAGCCGCTTTGCCCGAGGAACCCGAATACGCTGCTTTGGGGAGGCCCGTCGCGGAGCCAACGGCCTGGAGCTCTACCACCCGGAAACGGAAATCGTCGGTATCGAAAACGCGGAGACCGCAGATACCCTTACGCCGGTTTACCCGCTAACAGAGGGTGTGAGCCAGGCCCGTATGCGAGGATTGGTAGAGCAGGCACTGGTTCTACTGAAAAACGGTGCTGTTACCGAGTTCTTGCCGGCAGAGCTATTACCCAAATCTCTGCGCTACCCCCTCAGGGACGCCTTGCTGTATTTGCACGCCCCTCCGGCTGGCACCCAACTAGATCAACTGGCAGCAGGTACTCACCCCGCCCAGCAGCGTCTGGCCCTGGAAGAGTTACTGGCACACCATCTGAGTCTGCTGGAGTTGAGGCGCAATAGCGCTAGGGTAGCGGCACCACCTCTGTCCGTTAACCGATCCCTGGAGCGAGACTTTTTGTCGCGTCTGCCATTTTCCCTCACCGGAGCACAGCAGAGAGTTTGCGAGGAAATCGCTGAGGATCTGGCTCAGCAAACCCCGATGATGCGCCTATTGCAGGGAGATGTGGGCGCGGGAAAGACCCTGGTCGCCGCTATGGCTGCCCTCAAGGGTATCGGGGCCGGCGCCCAAGTAGCAGTCATGGCACCGACAGAAATCCTGGCAGAGCAGCACCGAATCAATTTTTGTAACTGGCTGGAACCTCTGGGTATTGAAGTTGCTCAGCTAACGGGCAGCTTAAAGGCTGCCGAGCGGCGTAAACAGCTGGGCAAGATCGCCAGTGGCGATGCCCAGTTAGTGGTTGGCACCCACGCACTTTTTCAGGAAGAGGTGGCTTTCCACAACCTGGTATTAGTGATTATCGATGAGCAACACCGCTTTGGCGTACAGCAGCGTCTGGAGCTGCGTGAGAAAGGGGCGGCAAGTGGAGCTACCGGCAGGCTGCAACCCCACCAGCTGATTATGACCGCTACACCGATTCCCAGGACCCTGGCGATGTCCGCCTTCGCCGACCTGGATTGCTCAATCATCGATGAACTGCCGCCGGGGCGCCAACCCATCAACACCGTTGCCATTGCCAATGATCGGCGCGACCAGGTTATGGAACGGGTGCAAAGCGCCATCGCCGAGGGCCGCCAGGCCTACTGGGTTTGCACCCTTATCGAGGAATCGGAAAGCCTGCAGGCCCAGGCGGCAGAATCGACCGCCGAAGAGCTCGCCGAAATGCTCGAAGGCGTTCGCGTAGCCCTGGTTCACGGCCGCCTGAAGCCAGAGCAAAAAGAGCAGGTGATGAGCGCCTTCAAGGCCGGGGAAGTGGATTTGCTGGTGGCCACCACGGTCATTGAAGTGGGCGTCGACGTGCCCAATGCCAGCCTGATGATTATCGAAAACCCCGAACGCCTGGGCCTGGCCCAATTGCACCAGTTGCGCGGCAGGGTCGGACGCGGCTCCATCGCCAGCCACTGCGTGCTGCTGTACGGCACACCGCTATCGCAGAATGGCCGCGCCCGCTTGCAAGCACTGCGTCAACACAGTGATGGTTTTGCTATTGCAGAGGAAGACCTGCGTCTGCGAGGTCCCGGTGAAATCCTCGGCACCCGCCAGACAGGGGAAATCCAGCACCGTATCGCAGACTTGCAGAGGGATGCTGAGCTACTGCCGCAAGTGCAAAAAATTGCTATTTCCCCTCAATTGACAGAGGGGATGCGACAGCAGTTGATTAAACGCTGGTTACAGAACAAGCCCCGATTTGCCGAGGCTTGAGGAGAGCGCCCTAGTGGGCGCCTACTGTGTTGTTGTCGTTAATGCTGACACTTTTGTAATTGGCATCGTAGTAAGTCTCTTCGTCCAAGGCACCTTCACTCTTCGCCACCACACTACTTACTACCGCATCACCTGTAATATTGACCGCCGTGCGCACCATATCCAGCAGGCGATCTACGCCGATCACAATGGCAATCCCCTCGAGCGGCAGACCCACCTGCTGCAATACCATACCCAACATAATCAGGCCGACGCCGGGCACCCCAGCAGTACCGATAGACGCCAGGGTCGCAGTCAGGATCACTGTCAGAAAGCCAGTCAGGCCGATCTCAATACCAAAGAATTGGGCAATAAAGACCGTAGCCACACCCTGCATAATCGCAGTGCCATCCATATTGATAGTCGCGCCTAAGGGAACTGTGAATGCAGCAATTTTATTATCCACACCCAGGCGCTTCTCTACCGTCGACAAAGTCACCGGGATAGTGGCAGCAGAGGAAGCGGTACTGAAGGCGAAAACCATGGTCGACCACATTTTCTTCAGTAGCTCTAAGGGATTGAGCCCACTCAGCAGCTTCAGAATCACCGAGTAAGTCCCCAATGCATGCAGAAGCAGGGCACAAAGCACGACCAGGAAATACTTTCCGAGTTGTACCAAACCTCCAAACCCAAGGTCGGCAAAGGTTTTCGCCAACAGCGCAAAAACGCCATAGGGGGCAAATACCATCAATACACCAACCATGCGCAAAACAACGGTATTGAGGTCATTAAAGAAAGCGGCAATACGTTGACCCGGTTCGCCACAGCGGGAAATCGCATAGCCCATCAACAAGGCAAATACGATAATCTGCAGCATATTTCCCTCAGCCATAGCAGCTACAGGATTGGTCGGGAATATATTGACCAGCACCTCGGAAAGCGGTGGGGACTCCTTCGGCACAAATGTTGAAGCGGCTGCAGCTGCAGTCTCATTAACACCAACTCCGGGCTGAAAGATCAATGCCAGACACAATGCCAGAGTAATGGCGATGGCCGTTGTCACCATATAGAGAAGGACTGTTTTACCCGCCAGCGGCCCAATTCGGCTGCCTTCCGACAGGGCACAGGCTCCGCTGATCAGAGAAACTAGCACCAAAGGCACCACCATCAACTTCAGCGACGCGATAAAGATACGGCCGATAACATCGAACAGGCCTTCAGTCAGATAGAGATTAATAGCACTGTTCACACCAGCACCGAACAGCTGGCTCATATTCAAGTAATTAAATAAACACCCCACGGCAATGCCCGCAAGCATTCCCACTAAGATTTTGGTAGTAAGCCCCATAACAAGCTTCTCTTTATGAATCGTTGTTTTCATTGCAGTGAGCACTATATCCATTGCCGTGCTGGGGAGCAAAAATGCAACAGGGAGAGACCTGTTGCCACCGGCCGGGATACAATGGGGCCTTTATCCAGACTGCGGAGTTATCGTTGCACCAATCACCATTTGTGCCCTCTGGCGATTGGCAGAGTTTGCCTCTTGAAACCCAGCAGCAACCACCCAAAAATCTGGTGCCCTGGCTGACCTATTCCGGATCACTCACCGCCGCTCTCAAGCAGCAAAGTGACGGGGACTTTTATGTTCGCGTGCTCTATCAGGGTTGGCAGACACCTCGCCCAGAAGAATACCTTGTACTGGGGTTACACAGTGGTAGCCGGGCTCTGATTCGGGAAGTACTGCTCTACGGTTGCGGACAGCCCTGGGTGTATGCCCGCAGCGTTTTACCCGAGCGCAGCCTGCAAGGAAAATCTCGCAATCTGCGCAGCCTGGATACTCGTCCGCTGGGGGAGCTGCTGTTTAGTGAACCGGGCATTCGCAGGGGGGAGATCGCCCTAAATTTGCTGCAGAAATCCCCTGGCTGCGCCGATCGTGAACTTGGGGAAAAGGATTCTGAAGTCTGGGGTCGCCGCTCGGTATTCTGGCTGCGGGACAAGCCTTTACTGGTGTCAGAGGCTTTTCTTCCCAACTTCACACCGACAGGTGACCCCATAGCGCAAGAAGCTGCCAAAACTATCGCAACTGAGGATTCACTGTGATCAGCCAACAGATCGCACAACGCTGGCCCACCGCGCTGCCCTACTGGCAATTGGCGAGGATGGACAAGCCCATAGGTTCACTGCTGTTACTCTGGCCCACTTGGTGCGCACTATGGCTAGCCGCTGAGGGATGGCCGGGCTTTCACTTGTTTATCGTATTCACACTCGGTGTGATCCTGATGCGAGCGGCTGGCTGTGCAGTCAATGACTTCGCCGATCGCAAAATTGACGCCCATGTAAAACGCACCGCAGAGCGTCCCCTGGCCACCGGCGCACTGACTCCAAAGTCTGCATTGGCGCTTTTCGTCGGGCTCAGCGCTACCGCCTTCTTACTGGTACTCAGCACCAACACACTCACGATTCTCCTCTCGTTTTTAGCTCTGGCTCTGGCATTCGGCTATCCCTTTGCAAAGCGCCACACACACCTGCCCCAGATGGTTCTGGGCGCCGCCTTTAGTATGGGAATCCCCATGTCTTTCGCAGCGGTTACAGGAGAAGTGCCAGCAGAGGCTTGGTTGCTCTATACCGCCAACCTGGTATGGACCCTGTGCTACGACACTTTCTATGCGATGGTGGACCGCGATGACGATCTTCAGATCGGCGTTAAGTCCACCGCCATTTTGTTTGGGGAGATGGACAAGGTCATCACCGGAACCTTACAACTTTTAGTTCTAATAGCCCTGCTGCTTATTGGATCAAGGTTCTCACTCGGTATTTTTTACTACTTGGCGCTATTGCCGGTTTGCAGTTTATTCATTTATCAGCAGTGGCTGATTCGGGACCGAGGGCGAGAGGGCTGTTTTCAGGCTTTTATCAACAATAATTGGGTAGGGTTTGCCATTTTCGCCGGCATATCGCTGCATTTTCTGCTGAATTGAAAGATGAGTGGGCCCCAGAAGTGGAGCGTCATATATTTGTCATATAAATCCCGTTTAATCCTCGGCCATAACTGGGGAAACCCTGACAACAGAGCGGGTATGGCAGGCAAATGCACAGTAAAACGATCCTGATTGTCGATGACGAATCCGCAGTGCGCGATATGCTGCGGGTCGCACTGGAAATGGCAGATTACCGCTGCCTTGAGGCGGAAAACGCCCAGGAAGCTCACGCCCTGATTATCGACGAGAAGCCCGACTTAGTGCTGCTCGACTGGATGCTGCCGGATGTTTCCGGGGTAGAGCTGGCAAGGCGCCTCAAGCGCGATGAACTCACCACCTCGTTGCCGATCATCATGCTCACGGCAAAAGGTGAAGAAGACAATAAAATCAAAGGGTTAGAGACCGGGGCCGACGATTACATCACCAAGCCTTTCTCCCCCCGGGAGCTGGTTGCACGCTTAAAGGCCGTACTGCGCCGCGCGGGCCCGGCAACCCCGGAAGAACCGCTCAGTGCCGGCGCACTGATATTGGACCCACTGAGTCACCGAGTCACTATCAAAGGGCAGCCGGTGGATATGGGGCCAACAGAATTTCGCCTGCTCACCTTCTTCCTCTCCCACCAGGAGCGCGCCTATACACGCACCCAACTCCTCGATCATGTATGGGGTGGGAATGTCTATGTGGAGGAGCGCACCGTGGATGTCCATATCCGCCGTCTGCGCAAAGCCCTGGCCATTGATGGCCACGACCGCTATATCCAGACAGTTCGCGGCACCGGGTATCGGTTTTCTGTGCAAACCGCAGAAAAAGTGTGACAATCCTCTCTGGATCGGTACCGATCCCTGCAGAATCAAACCTCCGCGCTTAACGGGTGCGGGCCTGGTTCCATGAGGTATTGAATGCGGGCGGAAGAGGCTGTGCCACTGCCGCCATCTATCAGGCAACACGGCAACTCTATGTTGGATCGCAGTATTGGCGAGTTCTCGCGTTTCGTAATTATCGCCCTGGGGTGCACCATTCTCGGTGTCACCTCCGGCAGCTGGTCTCTCGCCCTGATTGCGGGATTGGCCAGCTACCTGATCTCAGTGCTGTGGCAACAGCAACGTTTCAACCGCTGGCTGGCAAACGGCAGACGCGGCCCAGCCCCAACCGCCTTTGGTATTTGGGGCGAAATCTACGACGACTTTTACCGTATGCAGCGGCGCCACCGCCGCGAGAAGCAGAAGCTGCACGTGATGTTACGCCGGGTACAAGACAGTACCAGCGCCCTGCGCGAAGGCATTGTAGCCCTGGAAGACGGCGATAACCTGGCCTGGTGGAACCCTGCTGCCGGTGAACTTCTCGGATTACAGGCCAGTGACTCCGGCCAGTCATTAGTCAACTTTGTCCGCGACCCTGGCTTTGTCAACTATATGCACAGTGACAACAGCGGGGAACCCCTCACTCTGCCCGCACCTGGCAATGAAGCCCGTATGTTACAGCTGGAAGTCACCCGCTACGGTAAAGATGAGGCTTTGGTCATTGTTCGCGACATCACCCGTTTACACAATCTCGAGCAGATGCGCCGGGATTTTGTCGCCAATGTTTCCCATGAGCTGCGCACCCCCCTCACGGTAATTGCCGGCTACCTGGAAACACTGCAAAGCAGTGATATGGCACCGCCTCCCTGGAGGAAACCCCTGGCTCAAATGGAGGAGCAGACTGGCCGCATGAGTACGCTGGTCAATGACCTGCTGCTATTGGCTCGCTTGGAGACCTCAGAGCGTAAAAGTGGGGATATGGCTGTATCAGTGCCAGAACTGATTGAGAGGGTGGCCCAGGAAGCCCGCAGCTTCAGTGGCGATCGGCATCATCATATCGAAGTTGATTGCAAAGGGGATTGCTACCTCAATGGAGACCCCGGCGAATTACACAGTGCTTTTGCCAACTTAGTATTAAATGCAGTGAAATACACCCCCGAAGAGGGCGGAATTCAATTGCGCTGGTGGCAGGATGACAAAGGCGGGCACTTTTCCGTAGAGGACAATGGTATCGGTATCGATTCGATCCATATTCCCCGCCTGACTGAGCGCTTCTATCGAGTTGATCCAGGCCGCTCACGGGACAGTGGCGGCACAGGTCTCGGGTTGGCGATCGTTAAGCATGTGTTGCTGCGACACAATGGAGAAATGAGTGTAGAAAGCACGCCCGGGCAGGGCAGTCTCTTCACGCTTCACTTTCCGCCAGCAAAGCTGGCTCAAAAACCAGCATCCAGGTTGAGTTCTGAAGCCGCTAATTAAAGCGGCTTTCGATTACTCCAGTTCCTGCAGTTCTACTTCTTTACCGTCTTTGACATAGCTGGCCGTGCCCTCTTTACCCAGAGCGTTTGCTTCCCGGCGCAAAACCAAATGGTGCAACTGCAAATCCCCATCGCGCAGCAGTAGGTGCTCATTGCCCTCATCATCGGTAGGCAGGGCCTTAACACCAATGAGGGCATCTCGCAGAGCGCGCAGCTTGGGCACATCGCGATAGCGATTCAAGTCATTCGACAAACGGGCTTTCATGCGCTCACTCTCATGCAGTGCCGCCGCTGTCTCTCGGTATTTGGCAAAAAAGAATACCGCTCCAATGGCAAAAGCCACGATTACCACTATTTCCAACCACTCGGGCATGGTTACTCCTTATTATCGCTTTTGCGCCAGACCATTAATTGGTTATTGGCTGGCAGGTAATTTAGTTCTGCGCGACTGAACCCCGCACTCTCCGCCAGCTGATCGAGCCATTCGAGATCGCGAATCCCCCGCTTGGGGTCACGCTCCTTCAACTCAATATCAAAATCAGCATTAGTAGGGCCAAGAAACTCTCCTGCAATTTTCACGGGACCATAAACGATCAACAAACCTTCCGGCTCCAGAACATCGGCACTATGCAAAAAGAACTTTTGCACCAGTTCAGCCGACATAATATGCAAGGTGTTTGCAGTGAAAATAGCATCAGCCGAAATCTCGGGCCAAGAATCACCAACATCGAGCGCCAACGGTTGCGGCAGGTTGCTACTGGGTACCTCCGCCAGCCAGGACTTTACTGCCTCCAGCTGTTGCGATCGCTCTGAAGTTTGCCACTCAAGGTGCGGTAATTGCGGAGCAAAATATACTGCGTGCTGACCAGTACCACTGCCAACCTCAAGCACTTTACGACTTGAAGCCAACAGGCGAGTAAGTTGTTGGAGAATCGGCTCGCGATTGCGCCCGCAGGAGGGCGCATTGGGCAATTCAGTGCTGCTCACTGCGGCTCATCCCGGGTAAATACCCAATCCCACTCAGTGGACAAACCTGGGTTATAACCATAACCAGCCACATCAAAACCTTTCAGCTCTTCCGCCTTCTTTACCCTCTGATCAATCGCCCAGCGACTCATCATGCCTCTGGCTTTCTTAGCGAAGAAACTAATCATCTTATACTGACCATTTTTCAGGTCCTTAAAATGCGGGGTGATCACCTGAGCATCAAGCTTCTTGGTTTTGACTGATTTGAAATATTCATTGGATGCCAGGTTTACCAACTCGCGACTCTTCACGCCCTGCAACTGCGCATTCAATGCTTCGGTAATCTTATCTCCCCAAAATTCATAGAGATTCTTACCCTTGGCATTTTCAAATTTAGTGCCCATCTCGAGGCGATAGGGTTGCATCAAGTCCAACGGGCGCAGCAAACCATAAAGGCCAGAGAGCATACGTAAGTGCTTTTGCGCATAGGCAAAGTCCCGCTTACCCATAGTCTCCGCCTCCAATCCAGTATAAACATCACCTTTAAAGGCGAGCAGGGCGGGGCGGGCGTTGTTATCGGTAAACGGGCGCTTCCAAGTGTGGAAGCGATCGTAATTCAAGACGCCCAACTTATCTGAAATCTTCATCAAGCTGGAAACTTGCTGCGGGCTCAGTTCGCGCAACTCTTTGATCAGGGCTGCTGACTCTTTCAAAAAGTCCGGCTGGGTGGTTTCCAGTGAGGGAATATCACTTTCATAGTCCAGGGTTTTCGCCGGTGAAATAACTATTAACATCGGGTGCCTTCTCGCTTCGCTATCGCCTCAACCACACACTACCAAGCAATTGTGGCTGGCCCAAATATATCGCGGATGTTTACTCCGGCTTTAGAACGTCCTGCCACCAATTGAGTGGAGTCTGCCCGTCTTTAGGGTCATAAACATTGCCGTAATACCAAACGCTGTTAGCCCCATCGCAGGCACTGTTGAGGATCTCCTCAATCTTATCGAATCCACAACTGACATGAATGCTGTAGACCAATACGCGCGGTGCCTCCAGATCCAACTCGCCCCCGAGCTTCTCCAGCTGTGGGGTCAACTTATCAGACAGTTCCGTGCTATCGCCGCGACAAAAAATACGCACTGCCAAATTCCCCGAGCGCTTTACCAACTCAAATTGCTGGGTGTCTTTATCGACCTTAATGTAATCCCCACTGGCGATTCCCTTAATAAAGACAGGGGATCGCACCAGTTGGCAGCTATCATCCTCGCTCACACGAACCTGTAGCCGTTCCACAACAGGCTCACCTTCGGGGTTGTTGCCCGCAAATAACTCAATGACTTGAAGTGCCGTCATAAACCTCAGTTCCTGTACTGTGTACAATGAGTAACCATTCTAATGACTCAACATTATACAGGGAGGGAGGCAATGATCTCGCGTACCCAAGCGCTTACGGCATGTGTCGCGTTTTGGACAACCACGATTCTCGGAGGATGCGTTGTCAATCCAGTCACCGGTGAGAAACAGGTTTCGCTGATATCTCCGCAGCAGGAAGTTCAACTGGGGCAACAGCACTACGCTGCCAATCAACAGCAGCAAGGCGGCCAATACACCATTGACCCAGCCTTGCAAAACTACGTCAGCCAGGTTGGCCAAAAGCTGGCGCGGGCCTCAGACCGCCCCCAGCTACCTTACGAGTTTGTGGTTCTGAACAATTCGGTTCCCAACGCCTGGGCCTTACCCGGCGGCAAAATCGCTATCAATCGAGGCCTGCTGGTGTTACTCGATGACGAAGCTGAGCTCGCTGCCGTACTGAGCCATGAGATAGTTCACGCTGCTGCGCGACATTCCGCAACTGCGATGTCCCAACAACAATTACTGGGCGCAGGCCTGGCAATCGTGGGAGCTGCCACCCAGGACTCTGGCTACTCTGACTTGATTGCCACCGGGACTCAACTGGGGGGCTCCGCCTATATTGCCCGCTACAGTCGCGGCAATGAGTTAGAGTCAGATCAATACGGTATGAAATATATGGCCGCTGCGGGATATGATCCCCAGGGGGCCGTACGCCTGCAAAGAAAATTTGTTGAACTGTCGGAGGGGCGGCAAGCTCGTGGACTGGAAGCGCTCTTTGCCAGCCATCCCCCTTCCCAGTCTCGTGTCAGCGCTAATATCAAGCACAGTCAATCTCTACCCAAAGGGGGAATCACCAACCGGGCCTCTTACCAAAAAGCCATAGCGCAATTAAAGCGCGATGCCGATGCTTACAAGAATTACGATGATGCGGTTGCCGCAGCCAATGATAAAAAGTTTGACTCTGCACTAAAGCTGGTGAGAAAAGCTCAAAAACAGCAACCCAAAGAAGCTGCCTTTTTTGCGCTAGAAGGCGATTTATTCAGTCAAAAGAAACAATATAAAAATGCTCGAAAGGCATACGATAGTGCCATTCAAAAGAATCCGGCGCTATTTTCGTATTGGCTAAAGCGGGGAATCACTAATATCCAATTAAAAAATTATAGCTCTGCAGAGGGCGACCTAACCAGATCACTACGCTATCTGGATACAGCTTACGCTCACTACTACCTCGGCCAGACCTATGAGAGACAGGGAAATAAGCAAAGTGCTTACAAGCACTATCAGGAAGCTGCTGGGGCTGGAGGAGAAATTGGCACCATGGCACAAAACCGAATAAAAGCCATCACCAACAAAGGGTAAATAAATTCGATTTATAAATAAAAAGGGCCGTCTCAGACAGCCCTTTTTTAATTTTGCTTATAACTGAAAAATTACGCTAAGTTCGAACTTTTCTACATCAAGTTCAATAAAGGGAGTCAAAAAGCTAAGCACGGTATCATTTTCAAGATCCGGCATTACATCAAGCGTTGAGGTAGATCCAGCACGATAGGTATCACTACCAAAGCTGCGAATATTAATATTATCATCTGCCTCCATAGTGCTATAAGCAGCCTCTAAGGCAATATTCCGACTAAAGAAGTGAGTGAAAGCCAGCTTCATATCGTCTTTCTCGTCCAGTTTCATGCCAAACGGGGTGCTTTGTGAGAAGAAATAATCTGCACCGATCTGCCAATAATCGTCATCACCTTCATAGTCGGCATAAGAAAGTTCAGTGGTCAAATACCTCCCACCTCCCAGGCTTGTGAAATATTTAGAGGAAAAGACAGCCACATCCAGACCATCGTCACTGACAAAATCAAAACCAATATAATCAGCACCGCTCAACGGATAGTTGTATCGAAACTCAACATAAGTCTCTTTATCAGACTCAAAATCAGTATGGGAAAGTTCTAATAAAAAATTCGGGGTGAATAAATAGCCAAGAGCAACCGTGTCAATATTGCGATGATTAATTTCGGTCAAATCTAAACCAAAAATCAAACCATTTTGAGAAAAATACTCTCCGGTCACAGCGCAATTATCAGTATTATTATCTACCTCATTGTGGAAAAAGGCGGCCGATACATTGCTTACTTTGTTAATATATTCAAACTCTTTTAGGGGGCCTAGAGTTTCTTTTCCTGAAAAGTAATAAGTAGTTTCAGCTAAAAACTTATTGCCATCTAAATCGAACTTACCACCCAAAATGTCTAGATCATAATCCAAGCTAGAATAGCCAGCTGTAGTAATTGAATTATATTCCTCAGCGTCAGCCGTTACAGAGAGAAGCAACAGGGGAAGAACAGCGAGACTGAACCTCATTTCCAAAACCTTTCGTTAACATAATGATCTAAATTGGGGTGCGAATTCTGGCAAGAGTTTTTCACGGCGCAACAAATACTATTTGTATGAGATAACAGCATAGTCCATATATAAATGGACTATGCGCTAAATATGCATTATCACCAAACCTTGATGATTAAATTCACACATCAGATTCTCGATGCCCCTCACACTTAAATGATTCTATTGTACTAATAAGCAACCTTTTGCCTAGAGATACCTATCAATGAAACTCTTTTAACTCACTGGCTTTTACGAAACACTCGAATCGTCAACGCTCCCTACTGAAAGCCTTCACATGAACTACGCTAAATTTTGTAAGGAATATCTCTCCACAGAAGGTGACTTAAAGAGATTTCAGAGTTATTTAGAGGCCGTATTGTAAGAAAAGGATCCAGGTGAAGTACCTATAACTATTACATAGAAAAAGTTAGATCCAGAAAAAACTGGCACCAAGGTACAAAACAAGATTAAGCAGATAAGGTTGCAGAGGATAAAACTTAGTTACTCTAAGATATTTTCGATGTTATTTCTAAGTAAAGGGGGATGCCAATGATCCCCCTTCTTAAACTGGCTTACAGTTGTACTGTCAAACCCAGCTGATAAGTATCAAAATCTAAATCATCACTATTGGATATATAAGCAGCTTCAACAGCAATATTACGGTTAAAGAAGTGATTCATACCAAGCTTATATGTCTCTTGCTCATCAAACTCAAACTCAACTGAAGTGCGTTGGGTAAAGAAAAATTCAGTACCCAGAGTCCAGAAGTCATCTCCAGAATCATAGCTAGTATAGCTTAGCTCTGTAGTGAGATATTGTTCTCCTCCCAGATGAGCAAAATATTTGGAGGAAAGTGACCGAGTATCAGCCTCTTCATCTACAAAGAGGTTAAAACCAACATAGTCAGTCGAATTCAGCTGATGGTTATAGCGAGCATTTAAGGAAAGCTCATTATCACTATCATTATCAAAATGTTGTAGGCTCACCAAGAAATTTGGAGTGAACAAATAGCCTATAGAGAGCTCATCAATATTTTCGTCACCAATATCATATAAATTTGCACCCAGCACAAGCCCATTAGAGGCAAAATACTCACCGCCTACTGAGAAAATATCCGAATCGATGCTTCCTCTATTGTAGTGGGAAAAGCCTGCAGAAATATTGCTAACTTTATTTATATATTCAAACTCTTTTAGAGGACCAAGAGTTTCTTTACCACCAAAATAATAAGTAGTTCCAATATTAAAAGTATCAGAATCTGACTCGCCGAACTCCGTATCGGAGTAAACAGCTTTGGTAAAGGAGTTGTATTCCTCGGCACCAGCAGTTGCGGCAACAAGCATCAGGGGAAGAGCAGCAAGCTTGAATCTCATTTGATAAATCCTTCGTTAACGTAGCGATCCAAATTGGGCTGCGGATTGTAGCAAAAGTTTTATGGTGCGCAACAACAGCAAATTACACGATAAGCAATTAGAGCCAAATTTGCGGTAAAGCGAATATTTTTTTTCGACAAAAAAACTTATCAACCAGAAAAAAAC
The DNA here is from genome assembly GCF_052468095.1 of Microbulbifer maximicatervae (SeqCode). Next base: position 5,104,997 of record NZ_CP174332.1, on the reverse strand, counting down.
AAATGCTGTAATTGGCTGTAATGCACCAAACAAATAAAATCCAGCTAAAAACAATAAAATAAAAAGTTTTATTTTGTTATTCGAACACATATTTATTCAGGCTGTGTTCAGGTTCAGTTGATTAACATCAATCACTATTAATATTTACGACCCATTGCGGGTCATAAAATTCCCCTATTAGATTAATTTTCACAAAAGGGGCCACGCTGGCAATGATTTCATCAATTTTTTTACTGTGCTCAGCTTGCATAGCATCCCGATCTTTTTTACATCGCCAGCTAGCAATGGCTATCAATACATTGGGGTCATCAATTTTTCGATGAAGTTCTGTGCCCATCGCTCCCGGGGAGCGCTGTATGATCTCGGAAGCGCGCAACCAAGCATCGGCATAATCCTCAGCTTTAAACCCATCTTGTAGATGAACTTCGAAGATAAATTTCATTCCCTGTATTACCTGACGACTAAGAATTAGATTCCAACAAAAAAAGGCCGCACTAGGCGGCCTTTTTAAATTAGCAAAGCCCTTTAGGACTTGCGCAGATTTTCCTGGTGCCCATGCCGGATATCAGCACCCTCCACCAGGTAAACAACCTGCTCACAAATATTCTTCGCATGGTCACCGATCCGTTCCAGTGAGCGCAGGGTCCACAACACATTAATGACCCGGGAAATACTGCGCGGGTCCTCCATCATGTAAGTTACCAGTTCACGTACGGCCGTACGGTAATCCATATCAACCTGCTGGTCCTCAGCAAGAGTTTGCAGAGCCGACTGCACATCGAAACGAGTATAGGCATCCAGGGCGTCATTGAGCATTTTGCGCACAGCATTAGCAATATGACGGATTTCGGTATACCCGCGCGGCGATGTACCTTCATCTGTCAGTGCTATGGCCATCTTGGCAATTTTGCTCGCCTCATCCCCAATGCGCTCCAGGTCGCGGGCAATTCGAATGACAGACAGCACCATACGGAGGTCGGATGCGGCCGGTTGGCGCTTGGCAATAATTAGCGTGGCGTGCTCATCCAGGGCCATCTCACTTTTATCGATGACTTCTTCAATACGCAGCACTTCCTCGGCCAGCTCACTGTCCGCATTGGCCAGGGCATCAACCGCATCGGCAACCTGGCGGGCGACCATACCGCCCATTTCCAGCATCTCTGTCTTTAAGCTTTCCAGGTCTTCATTAAATTGGCGTGAGATATGTTGATCGAAATGCATTTCCATAGTTTTCCCTCCGAGCAGGAACCTTAGCCGAAGCGGCCGGTGATATAGGCTTCCGTGAGTTCGTGCTCGGGATTGGTGAACACCGTTTCAGTATCGTTAACTTCCACCAAATGCCCCAAATGGAAGTAAGCCGTACGCTGACTCACCCGCGCAGCCTGCTGCATCGAGTGAGTAACGATTGCGATAGTGTAGTTCTGGCGCAGCTCATCAATCAGCTCTTCGATTCGCGCCGTCGCAATTGGGTCCAGGGCAGAGCAGGGCTCATCCATCAGGATCACTTCCGGACTCACCGCAATAGCGCGGGCGATACACAGACGCTGCTGCTGACCACCGGACAGACCCGTGCCCGGCTTGTCCAAACGATCTTTAACCTCATTCCACAGACCGGCGCGGCGCAGGCTGTTTTCTACGATCTCATCCAGATCGGCACGGCGGCTGGCAATGCCGTGGATTTTTGGGCCGTAGGCCACATTCTCGTATATGGACTTGGGAAAAGGGTTTGGTTTCTGGAATACCATACCGACGCGGGCGCGCAGGGGTACCACGTCCACTTTGGGGCCATAGATGGGGTCACCATCCAGACTTAACTCGCCCTCGACGCGACAACCTTCAATGGTGTCATTCATGCGGTTGAGGCAACGCAAAAACGTCGACTTGCCACAGCCCGAAGGGCCGATCATGGCAACCACTTCATTTTTTCCAATATCGAGGCCGACCGAGTGGATCGCCTGGGTTTCACCATAGAAAACATTCACATTGCGCATACGCAACTTGGCGGTGTCACAGAAGGGTTGGCCAACTGTTTCTCTAACATCAGCCCGATCATTCATCATTTGCCCACCCGCAACATCGGATTGCGCCGCATCAGTTTGGCTGGCGGCATCCAGGGTCATGGTACTCATATAATATCCCGCTTTCTGATAGTCCGCGCTCTGTTACCAGCGGCGCTCAAGTTTCTTGCGCAGCAATACCGCGCTGGTATTCATCACAATCAGCACACTCAGCAGCACCATAATGGCTGCGGAAGTGCGCTCGACAAAGGCGCGCTCCGGGCTGTCTGCCCACAGGAAAATCTGCACAGGCAGCACGGTGGCCGGGTCGGTTACCCCGGCAGGTACGTCGACAATAAAAGCGACCATACCAATCATCAATAGGGGCGCCGTCTCACCGAGGGCCTGGGCCATACCGATAATCGCGCCGGTCAACATACCCGGCATCGCCAGGGGCAGCACATGGTGGAAAACCACCTGCATACGTGAAGCCCCCATACCCATTGCCGCCTCGCGAATTGAGGGTGGCACCGCCTTCAAAGCCGCGCGGCTGGAAATAATAATCGTGGGCAAGGTCATCAGTGTCAGTACCAAGCCCCCTACCAGGGGTGCCGAACGCGGCAACTCAAAGAAATTAATAAATATCGCCAGGCCCAAAAGACCGAAAACAATAGAAGGCACTGCCGCGAGGTTATTGATATTCACCTCAATCAAATCGGTCCAACGGTTTTTGGGCGCATACTCTTCCAAGTAAATCGCCGCCGCCACACCGATAGGGAATGACAGTGCGAGAGTTACCAACAGGGTAAACAGGGAGCCCATCAAGGCTGCGCGGATGCCCGCCTGCTCTGGTTCACGGGAGTCGCCATTAGTAAAGAAGATGGTGTTAAAGCGCTTTTTCAGCTCACCGCTGTCCAACAGCTGCTCAATCCAACCGGCCTTCTGGTCCGAGGTACGACCACGGAAACCCTCTTTGGAATCCTTCAGGCTTTTGACGAAAGTATCCACATCGTCATCGACTGACAGCCAGACTTTCTCGGATTTACCCAACAGTTGCGGGTTCGCCGCCAAGCGATCGCGCAGGGTAAAAGGTGCTCCGGAGGAGACCAGGCTGTAGAGCTCACGCTTGTCACTGCGACCAGTCACAGAGGGAAAGCGTTCGCGCAGGGACTGGCGAATAACACCGGTGAAGTTTGCCCAGGTCAGACTTTCATCATCGACCTTATCGATGCCCAGAACCTGCTCGTCGTAGTGCACCTCCAGTTGGATAGCTGTCTGCACAAAGGCACCACTGCCTTTGCTGATAATGTCAGTGAACAAAATCAGTACGGCGAGTACACCAAAGGCAATACTTCCGATACCCAACCCACGAAACAGCTTTTCTTTGCGATGACGGCTGGCGAGGCTTTTTTCTATGCGCTCGCGAACCTGCGCCTGAGTAAGATCAGTCATACTGCTCCCGGTATTTTTTCACTACGTGCAAGGCAATAAAGTTCAGCACCAAAGTGGAGATAAACAACATCAGGCCCAAAGCAAAAGCGGCGAGGGTCTTGGGACTGTCAAATTCCTGGTCGCCAACCAACAGAGTCACAATCTGCACCGTCACAGTCGTGACCGATTCGAGCGGGTTTGCGGTGAGGTTCGCCGCGAGTCCGGCGGCCATCACCACAATCATGGTTTCACCAATTGCGCGGGAAACCGCCAACAATACACCGCCAACGATGCCGGGTAGTGCCGCAGGAATCACAACTTTGCGCACCGTCTCGGACTGGGTGGAACCCAAGCCCAGGGCACCATCGCGAAGGGACTGGGGCACCGCATTGATCACGTCATCGGACAGAGAGGAAACAAAGGGAATGATCATGATTCCCATCACCAGGCCAGCGGCCAGTGCGCTTTCACTGGAGGCCTGTAGGCCCATAGAGGTGGCCAACTCGCGAATAAATGGAGCAACGGTTAAGGCAGCAAAAAAGCCGTATACCACGGTGGGTACACCGGCGAGAATTTCGAGTACTGGCTTGGCCAGGGAACGCACGCGCTTACTGGCGTACTCCGCCAGATAAATAGCCGCCATCAATCCCACAGGTACCGCCACAAACATGGCGATCGCGGACACCATCAAGGTTCCGGTAAACAGCGGGACAGCACCAAAAGCACCGCTCGATCCCACCTGGTCTGCGCGCAGTGCCATCTGTGGGCTCCAATGCAAACCAAACAGAAATTCACTCACCGGCACGGACTGGAAGAAGCGCAGGGATTCAAACAATACCGATAACAAAATACCGACAGTGGTTAGAATCGCGGCGCTGGCACAGGCAATCAGCACCGTGCGCAGCACTTTTTCAACTTTTTCGCGAGCGCGCAGCTTAGGAGAAAAACGCAGCAGTGCAAAAGCGGCAAGGCCGCTGGCCAACACCAAACTCAGGAAGGCCTGTAAATTATTAGAGCTGGAACGCAACTGACCGAGGTAGTCTGCAGCACTCTGCAATTGTGGGGACTTTTCACCTATCAGGTGGCCCGCCGCGAGATTCTGGATCTGCGCGTAGAGAAGGTTCTGCCCGGAGATGCTCTCCGGCTTATCGGCAATACTATTCATGACCATCGCACGGATGATCGAATCGTCAAATACCAACCAGCCACAGAGTAATATCAGTGCTGGCAAACCACACCAAAGGGCGGTGAGTAATCCGTAGTAACTGGGCAGGGCGGCCAGATTGCGAACGCCGCCAAGACTGCGAGCAGCGTTCACTGCACGGCGAAAGCCAGTGCCGTAGGCCACTAATATCAGGAGCAGCAAAAGTGCGAACAGTGTGGGGGTTTGCATTGAATTACCGTACTAAAAATATCGTCGCTGGCATTATCCAGACTTTATCCCCGCGTTCCATCACAGGGGGGGCGACAATTTGTGAGTCTTCTTATAAAGAACGGCCAAGCCCTTTCGAGCTTGGCCGTCAATTCCCTTTGACAGTACAACTCCAGAATTTTTTTACTTGGCTGCGAGATTACTCAGTGCGTTCAGCTTGCGCACATCAGTAGCAATCTTTTGACGCTTCTCGGTGGGCAGAGGAATCATACCTTTGTCAGCCAGGTAGCCATCTTCACCCCAAGCGCGCTCATTGGTGAATTCAGCCAGGAACTGCTTAACACCGGGAACCACGTCGGCGTGCTGCTTCTTAACGTAGATAAACAGCGGACGGGAAACCGGGTAGCTCTGGTCAGCGATGGAGTCGAAAGTAGGGGCCTGATCTTCGATCAGGGAGCCCTGTACCTTGTCAGCATTCTGGTCGAGGAAACTAAAGCCGAAGATACCCAGGGCGTTGGGGTTGGCAACCAGCTTGTTCACGATCAGGTTGTCGTTCTCACCGGCTTCAACATAAGCGCCGTCTTCACGAACGTTGTGACAGATCGCTTTGTAAGCGCTCTTGTCTGTTTTCTTCATGGCTTTGATCCAGCCAAACTTCTTACAGCCACCTTCCATTGCCAGCTCGGCAAAAGCATCGCGGGTACCGGAAGTGGGGGGCGGACCCAAAACTTCGATTTTGGTGTTGGGCAGAGCTGGGTTTACGTCCTTCCAGGTCTTGTAGGGGTTGGCTACCAAAGTTTCAGAACCGTCTGGGTTAGGTACTTCCTTAGCCAGGGCCAGGAAGATGTCCTTGCGAGTCAGCTTAAAGGGAGCTGCTTTCTTAGCATTTGCAAGAACGATGCCGTCGTAACCGATCTGTACTTCAACAACATCAACACCATTGCTGTTACACATCTCCAACTCGGATTGCTTGATGCGACGGGAGGCACCGGTGATATCCGCAGTGCTTTCTCCAACACCCTGGCAGAACAACTTCATTCCACCACCAGTACCAGTGGACTCAACGACTGGAGTTTTAAACTGGGTTGCGCGGCTAAAACGCTCCGCCACAGTCGTAGTAAACGGGTAAACAGTAGAGGAACCTACAACACTAATGTAATCGCGCGCCGCCATAGCAACCTGTGAAGTTGCCAGGGTCAGGGCTGCCAGAGAAGTCGCCAGAATTTGCTTGTTCATTGTGTAACTCCGATGAGTGTTTTTATTTCACGCGGCGATGCTAGGAACAACGGGTGACGATTCTATGAATAAAAGATTACAAAAAGGTTACAGCTGTATTTTTACCCTGCTGGCATGAGAGCGGGCAAAGGGTTAACCTTCGAGCAACATAAATAACAATAAGATGTAAAGAGAGAAGCCCCCATGCGTTTTCTGCTGTGCAGCGCGCAGGCACTCGAGCGCCTGACCAGTCATACCGGGCAACTGCTGTCCTGGTTCACCTGGGCCATGGTCCTGTTACAAAGCTGTGTTGTGGTGATGCGCCACGGCTTCAATACCGGTTCTATCGCCCTACAGGAATCCGTGATTTACCTGCACGGTGCAGCCTTTATGCTGGGGTTGGCCTATGCGTTGCAGACCGATGCCCATGTGCGGGTGGATGTCTTCTACCGCAGGATGAGCGCCAGGGCCAAAGCCTGGATCAATGCAATTGGTTATCTGATATTCCTCTTACCGCTTTGCGTCTTTCTATTTATAAGCAGCTGGCACTTTGTACTGAATAGCTGGTCAGTTTTTGAAGACAGTGCGAACGCCGGCGGCCTGCCCGGGGTATTTTTACTGAAGAGCCTGATTCCTCTGTCCGCCGTCACTCTGGCTCTGACGGGGCTGGCCCAGTTTATTCGCGCCCTGGTGCAATTGATGCTGCCCCAACAACAGTCCATTCCAATGTCGTCGTCAAAAGCAGTACTGAAGCAGGTAGAAGGGGCCGAAGTGTGATTGAGCTAATCCCCTTTCTGATGTTTGCAGTCGTCTGCGCTCTGCTTATGTTCGGCTACCCAGTAGCTTTTACCCTCGCGGGTACCGCCCTGCTATCAGCGGGCCTGGGTATTGTGTATGGCGTATTTGATGCTGAGTTGCTGCGCGCTTTCCCCGATCGCCTCTACGGCATTATGCAAAACGGCACTCTGGTTGCCGTTCCGCTATTTGTGCTGATGGGGGTAATACTGGAGCGAGCCAAGATTGCTGAGGATTTATTGGTTAATCTGAGCAAAGCCTTTATGGGGGCTCCCTCAGGACTCGCCATTTCCGTAGTGGTAGTGGGCGCGCTGCTCGCCGCCAGTACTGGCATCGTCGGTGCAACTGTAGTCACCATGGGGCTGATGTCACTGCCCACCATGTTAAAAAATGGCTACTCCCCCAAACTGGCTACCGGCACTATCTGCGCCACCGGTACCCTCGGGCAAATTATCCCACCCTCTATTGCCTTGGTTCTGTTGGGTGACACCCTCTCCAATGCCTATCAACAGGCACAACTATCTGCAGGCATTTTCAATCCCAAGCCAGTCAGCGTAGGGGATCTGTTTGTAGGGGCAATTATTCCCGGCTTACTGCTGGTGGCCGCCTATATCATTTATCTATTATTTATTGCCCGTCGCCCCAAACCCACAGAGAGCAGCGAGCCTCCAGAAGTGGATAAGGCCCAGCTGCTTCGCAGTCTTTTACCCCCGATTGCCTTAATGCTGATTGTGCTCGGATCAATCATCGTTGGCGCTGCCACCCCTACAGAAGCGGCCGCCGTCGGCGCACTGGGGGCGGCGTTACTGGCGTCCAGTCGCGGAGCACTGAGCTTTAAGCGCGCCGGGGAAATAGGCCGCAGTACACTTCAGGTCTCGGCCATGGTTTTCGCCATATTGATTGGCGCCTCATTGTTTTCTCTGGTATTTCGCGGTTACAACGGCGAAGAGCTGGTGACAGGATTTTTCCACAGCCTGCCCGGAGGGGTAATCGGCGCGACCCTGTTGGTGATGCTGGTAATATTCCTGCTGGGCTTTATCCTCGACTTTATCGAGATCACCTTTGTAGTGGTACCAATTGTGGGCCCGGTACTGCTGGCAATGGGCGTCGATCCGGTGTGGCTCGGCATTATGATTGCCATCAATTTGCAAACCTCTTTCCTAACGCCTCCATTTGGGTTTGCCCTCTTTTACCTGCGCGGGGTGGCCCCCAGTTCTGTCGCCACATCGGCCATCTATCGCGGGGTAGCGCCTTTTATTGCCATCCAACTTTTACTGCTGTGCCTGCTGGCGATATGGCCGGCCCTGGCCACTTGGCTGCCGGGGGTGGTTCAGCAACAGTGATCTGAGCATGTGGAGAGCCGTCCATAGACTGAGAGGCAGTACCAACGGCCAAAAACGCGCCTACGGTCGACTAAAGGCCGAAATTTATTCTGGTTAATTACTGGCCAAATTGTGCTAGAATGCGCCACCATTCCAGTAGTGGAAACCAATAACTCTAACAATCTGTGAGTACCCGATGTCCGCACTGTCAGCTCTCGATGAAGATCCGCAACCCACAGGCACGCTAACCCTGCAAACCCTGGCTATGCCCCGCGATACCAATCCGCAGGGGGATGTTTTTGCCGGTTGGCTGATGTCGCAGATGGACCTCGCTGGCGCCATTCTCGCACAAACCATGGCGCGCGGCCGTGTCACAACCGTTGCAGTGGGCAGCATGGTTTTCCTGCGCCCGGTTCCGGTTGGCTCAACAGTCAGCTGCTATGCGGAGGCTATCGAAGAAGGGCGCTCCTCGATTCGCACCATGGTTGAGGTTTGGCTGACGCGGGTGGATTCCGGTGAGCAGGTCAAGGTCACCGAGGGTGAGTTTGTATTTGTCGCTATCGACGACGCCGGCCGTACCAGACCGCTGCCCTGATTGTAGGTTTCGAATTCGCCGGCTGTAGAGCAACACAGCCGGCAATATCATCGGCCCAGTAGTTGGGCGCTAATCTTCCTTTAACTCTCTCGCCTGGTAGTAAGCCTCTTCACTGATCTCGTGGTAGGGCTTCACATCTCGTTCAAATTCTTTAAAGGCTTTGTAAACACGGGCAAACTCCGGGTCCTGCTGCGCCGTCTCCTGCATAATTTCGTTATTGATCTTCTTCAGGTGAGACAGAACATCCTCCGGCAAACGCTCCACTTTTACCCCGTGCTCTTCTACCAGCTCCTTGAGGGCCCGGTTATTGCGTGCCGTGTATTCGTCCAGCATATCCTGGTTAGCTTCACGGGCGGCGACTCGCACTATTTCCTGCAAATCAGCAGGCAATTTTTTGAACGCCTTTTTATTAACGATAAATTCCAGGATAGAGCCCGGCTCATGCCACCCGGGGTAGTAGTAATACTCAGCGACCTGGTGGAAACCAAAAGCGAGATCGTTGTAGGGCCCCACCCATTCGGTAGCATCGATCACTCCAGTCTGGAGGGCGGTGTAGAGTTCTCCACCGGGAATGGTCACCGCAGTGCCGCCTGCGCGGTTTAAAACCTCACCTCCCAGGCCGGGAATACGCATCTTTAGGCCCTTTAAATCCTTCACCGACTCAATCGGTTTGTTAAACCAGCCCGCCATCTGTACACCGGTTGAGCCCCCGGCAAGTGGGATCAGGTTAAAGGGCTCGTAGATCTCCTCCCAGAGTTCGAGACCACCACCATGGTGCAACCAACCATTCATTTCCTGGGCATTCAAGCCAAAAGGCACCGCAGTAAAAAACTGGGCAGCGGGCACCTTGCCTTTCCAGTAATAGGCAGCACCGTGTCCCATCTGCGCGGCGCCTTCCGATACAGCACCAAATACGCCCAGGGCAGGTACCAACTCACCGGCGCCATATACCTTGATCCTGAGACGCCCGGCAGACATCGCCTCGACTTTCTTGGCAAAACGCTCCGGCGCACTGCCGAGGCCAGGGAAATTCTTGGGCCAAGTAGTAACTAATTTCCACTCGAACAGCTCTTTATTGCCCTCTGCGGAAAAGTGCTGGGCAGGGCCCATTGCTGCACGGGAAGCTACCAGGGCGGCGAAGGTAATGGCGAGCAGGGCTAAGAGCCCGAGAATGATGGCCGGGTACCAATTGAGTTTTTTCATTGCTACTAATTTATCGTTATTTTTGTATTGTACAAATTATCGGCAGACGCTTTGGTCGCCAACTTAGGTCTTCAGGGGAAGTCCTCTGTGATCTGACCCTGGTATTTTGGATGGATTCCCGCTATCGCTGGAATCCATTCACCACTATCTAACTTTCAATTCTGCATGCTTCTCAGTACCGACATGCTCTGGCACTCAGTATTTAATGCTTAGTGCCAGCTCAAGCCATCACTTAAAGCGGCTGCAACTTGGCCATTGAAAGTATCAGCCTCTTGTCGCCAACATCGTCAAAATTAACCAGCACCCGCATTCGAGGACCCGTTCCCTCAAACTCAATGACAGTTCCTTCACCAAACTTGGCATGGTCCACTCGCCCGCCCAGGACCAGCGGGGGCAAATCATCGAAGTCTGGCGCCGGGTCAGAAAACTGGCCTACCTTGCCGTAGTCCGCCTGATAGAGAGGACGGGAAATTTCGGTCTTCAGGCGCACTTCTTGCACCAAACTAGGTGGAATTTCGCCGATAAAGCGGGAAGGGCTGTTATAGGTTTCGCTGCCAAACAGACGCCGGTTTTCCGCGTAGGTAATGTATAGCTTGCGCATGGCGCGGGTGATACCCACGTAGCAGAGGCGTCTCTCCTCCTCCATGCGGCCGGGCTCCTGCGCCGACATCTTGTGGGGGAACAGGTTTTCCTCCACACCCGCCATAAATACCAGGGGAAACTCCAAGCCTTTGGCGGAGTGCAGGGTCATCAGCTGGACGGCATCCTCAAACTCATCCGCCTGACCTTCACCGGCATCGAGGGCAGCGCTGTCGAGGAACTGGTTAAGAAGCGGGATTTCCTCCTCATCTTCCTCTCCCTCGGGCAGGCCTGCACCGGTAAAGCCGCGACAGGCAGTGACCAGTTCCTGCAAGTTCTCCACCCGTGTTTGGCCTTTCTCGCCTTTCTCTTTGCCGTGAAACTCCAGCAAACCGCTGTTTTCGATCACATCCTCAGCAATAGCATCCAACTCTTTATCTTCTGCATTCGCTGCCAGCTGGTTAATCAGGTCCAGGAAGCTCTGCAGGGCATTGCCGGCGCGAGCAGCCAATACCCGTTGCTGCAACATCAGCTTGGCCGCCTGCCACAGGGAGCAGCCCTGCTCCCGGGCATAAGAACGCACCATCTCTACAGTGCGCGCACCGATGCCACGGGTGGGCGTATTCACTACCCGTTCAAACGCAGTATCATCATCGCGGTTGGTAATCAGGCGTAAATAAGACAGGGCATTCTTGATTTCCAGGCGCTCGTAGAAGCGCTGGCCGCCATAGATACGGTAGGGAACCTGCTCGCGCAAAAGCCCCTCTTCAAGTACCCGGGATTGGGCATTGGAACGGTAGAGGATGGCGATGCTGTCGCGGCGATTACCGTCGCGCACCCAGTCATTGATGCGCTCGACAATAAAGCGCGATTCATCCTGTTCGTTGTAGGCCGCGTAGACGGCGATGGGCTCACCCTCTTCACCCTTGGTCCACAACTCTTTGCCCAAGCGACCACTGTTATTGGCGATCACCGCATTAGCCGCGTTCAGAATGGTGGAGGTGGATCTGTAGTTTTGCTCCAGTCGCACCGTCTGCACTTCTCGTAAGTCTGTGGAAAAGTGCTGGATATTCTCGATCTTGGCACCGCGCCAACCGTAGATAGACTGGTCATCGTCACCCACGGCGGTGATATGGCACTGCTCACCGGCGAGTAAGCGCAACCAGGCATATTGAATCGTGTTGGTATCCTGGAACTCATCCACCAGGATATGGGGGAAGCGCCGGCGGTAGTGGGCCAGAATAGCGTCGTTATTGAGCCAGAGCTCGTGGGCGCGCAGCAGCAGCTCGCCGAAATCCACCAATCCACCGCGCTGACAGGCCTCTTCATAGGCGAAATAGATTCGCACCATGGTCTGCAACCAGGGATCAGCGCCGGCATTGATATATTGCGGACGCAGACCTTCATCTTTCTGCGCGCCAATCCACCACTGGGTTTCACGCGGTGACCACTTTTTATCATCCAGCCCCAGATCTGCCTGTACCCGCTTGATCAGGCGTAGCTGGTCGTCGGAATCCAGGATCTGGAAGTTCTGCGGCAACTTGGCTTCTTGCCAGTGAGCCTTGAGCAGGCGGTGAGCCAGGCCGTGGAAGGTGCCCACCCACATGCCAAAGGTATTCACCCCCAGCAGCTCTTCGATACGGGCGCGCATCTCGCGGGCCGCCTTGTTGGTAAAGGTTACCGCCATAATGGAGTAGGGCGAGGCGCCCTCCACCTGCATCAGCCAGGCGATGCGGTGTACCAGCACTCGGGTCTTGCCCGAGCCGGCACCGGCCAGAACCAATTGATTGCCGGGCGCGGCAGCTACTGCTTCGCGCTGGGCGTCGTTGAGGGGGTCTAAAATCTGAGATACGTCCATGGGCGAAGATTGTACCAGAGCTGATGCACAAGACCTGTGTAAATAAACAGGATTTTGCCCTGCCTGACAATGTAATGTCGCTCGCCAGCGGAGGGCACAGCGGCTAAACTGCGCCATCTGGCATAGAGAAGGAAGTCCTGTGAAACCGGCGGAAGTAACGCAACGAATCAGTGAACAACTGTCATCCATGCGCAAATCAGAGCGCAAGGTGGCGGAGTATATTCTCGCCAACCCCGATGAAATCATTCATATGCGCATCGTCGACCTGGCTACTGAAGCCCAGGTGAGTGAACCGACCGTGGTGCGCTTTTGCCGCGCCGTGGGCTGCTCCGGATTCCAGGAGTTCAAGCTGAACCTGGCGCAGCAGCTGGCTTCCAGCCCCAGCTTCGGCCAGATTGCGGTTACGGAAACGGATACCATTGCCGAATACAAGCGCAAGGTTTTCGACTCCACGGTGGATACCCTGCTGAAAGTCCGCGATAGAATTGACGACCGTGCCCTAGAGGCCGCTGTCACTGCGATGGCCGCTTCCAAGCGGGTGGAATTCTTCGGTTTTGGCGCCTCCGGTGCCGTCGCCGCCGATGCCCAGCACAAGTTCTTCCGCCTACAGTTGGCCACCGCTGCTCACTCGGACCACCACATCCAGAATATGTCGGCCATGTCCATGCAAGCGGGGGATGTAGTAGTAGCTATCTCCCAGAGCGGTCGCACCAAGGCGTTACTTCGCTCCATGAGCATGGCAAAAGAGCAGGGCGCTCTGGTGGTTGGTTTGGCACCCAGCGGCTCGCCGGTGGCACAGCAAGCCAGCATCCCACTGGAAGTGGATGTAGAAGAGGATATTGAGATCTATACGCCGCTGTCCTCGCGCATCGCCCATCTGGTGGTAATCGATGTCCTCGCTATCGGCGTAGCCCAGCGCAAAGGTCCTCAGCTACAGGAGCACCTGTTGAAACTGAAACAGGGACTGTACACATTGCGGGAAGACAAGCACTAAACTCCCTGATATCCAAAGCGGGCAAGGGACAATGTGCCCGCCCGTTTCTACCAAAGCCATTTCCCGCCAATTGGGCTTTGCCGGGAAGATCCTTCCAGGCTGTACCTGAGCAACATAATGACATCCATCGCTTCTAACCCGGACGAGAAAGCCCCGCGCTGGCTAGTGGTGTGGCTGGCCGCACTCGTTTCTCTGACACCTTTTTCCATCGACAGCTACCTGCCGGCCATTCCGGCGATGGCGGCGGCCCTGGATACAGAAGTCGAGCGGATGCAGTACTCAGTGTCCAGTTTTCTGCTGGGCTTTGCCCTCGGACAACTATTTGGCGGACCATTATCAGATCGCTGGGGACGGCGCCTTGTAGGAACTATCGGCCTCAGTATCTATATAGCCAGCTCCCTGTTAGTCCTGTTTACCGACCATGTAGACCAACTGATTATCCTGCGCTTCTGCCAGGCAGTTGGCGGCGGCTTTGCCACAGTAATATGTGCTGCCATAGTGCGCGACCTACACAGTGGCCGTGAGGCGGCAAAAATTATTTCCCTGATTAGCACCATCATGCTGATTGCACCGCTGATCGCCCCGGTGATCGGCTCCGCACTGCTAGCCGTAGGCGGCTGGCAGAGTATTTTCGTCTTTTTGTTACTGTACGCTCTTGCAATGCTCGTACTAGTACAGCTGCTGCTACCGGAGACTGTCTCCCGCTTTACCCGCGCACGCCGCCAGATGATGCCGCTGAAGTCTCTCGTGGGCAGCTACGGCCAGGTTTTGCGCAATCCCCGCGCTATTGGGTTCCTGATTGCACAGGCCTGTGTCAGCGGTTCGATGTTTATCTACATCACCACCGCGCCCTTTGTGTTTATGGATTACTTCGGTGTTAGCGCGAATCAGTTCCCACTGTTTTTTGGTATCTGCGTGCTCGGGCTAATTTGCATGGTTCAGGTGAATATCCGCTTACTGAACTTTTTTGAGCCGCGCAATATCCTGCTGGCGGGTATTGTGTTGCAGCTATTGGGTTGCGGCCTGCTGCTGCTGGGAACTATGACAGGTGTCAAAGAACTGACCCTGTGGATGATTCCCCTGGTACTGGTGATGAGCTGTATCGGTATTACCGGCCCCAATGCCGCCGCCTGTTATTTGGAGTTCTTCCCCAAAATCAGCGGTAGTGCCAACGCGCTATACGGCGCCGCTCTGTTTATTACCGGGGGGATACTGGGTGGACTGGCGAGCAGCCTGCACACCGGAACCCTGACACCTATTGCAGGATCTATGGCGGGCTGTGCTTTTGTGGCACTACTCTCTGCACTATTTGTCGCGAAGGTTCGCCAACCGATCGAGTCCGATATCCCTGCGACCCGGCGCTTTACCCCGCGTTAACGGCAGCTCTTTACACCGGCTCTAAACTTTCCTCCTGAAGCGCCCGCTGCACTGCGGGCCTTTCTTCCATTCTCTTTTGGAATGCTTGAAGCCGGGGCCACCGGGGCATATCAAACTGCTGATGTTTCAGCCAGCGAGAGAGAACATACAGGTAGGCATCGGCAACCGTGAAACCGTCTCCCATTAAGTAGTCCTTATCAAGCTGCCCTTCGATATAGTCAAACCAGCGGATAAGCCTAACCCGGGAGTCCTCCTGCTCTTCTTCTGTACCATGCCAGAACAGTGGTTTGAATAGCTTGTGGACTTCAGCACTGAGGAAGTTGAGCCATTCGAGAAGCCGGTAATGGGCCAGGGTGCCCACTGGTGGCGCCAGTTGCGCGTCGGGCTTTTGCTCCGCCAAAAACTGGACGATTGCCGGACCTTCTGTCAGTACTTCTCCGCCTTCCAGTTGCAGTGCCGGCACGTACCCTTTAGGACTAATCCTTGTAAAGTCGTCGCCGTTTTCCAGCTCGTGGGTTTTTAGATTGACCTTTTGCAGGCCCAGATTGATCCCTGCTTCACAAGCGACAATATGAGGCGATAGAGAGCAAACACCCGGTGCATAAAAAAGCTTCATGGTAATCCTGTAGAGTCATTACCTATATCCAGGCAGTATAGGCCCGGCTAATTTCTCCCCACTGAAGCTCGACTGAAACTGGCTTGAATTCCTCTCTACAACTGTTGCTGAAATCTACTTACCGCGTATCCAATGGTCCAGGCTAAAGCGACCGGCACCGGCACAGGTCAGAATCAGGAAACCACCGGCAATCGTGATATTTTTCATAAAGCTGGTCATTTCTGTTGCATCACCAGGGGACAGGTGTACCAGGAAGGCCGAAGCGAGACAGAACAGGAAAAGGACAAAAGCAGAAATCCGGGTGAATATCCCCAGTAACACCGCGAGTCCTCCCACCAACTCAATAACGATGACCAGGGGCAAAATGAAGCCGGGTATCCCCATGGAAACCATAAAGGCCTCTGTCATTTCGTAGCCGCCAATTTTATTCCAGCCGGCAAATAGAAAGATCAGCGACATCAGTACCCGACCGATCAGCTTTGAGGTGTCGCACAACATCGAATGCTTCACTACTACTTCCTCAATTGCGCATTTATGGGTATGGACTATCAACCAGTGTAGACACTGTCGTGAAAATTCATGAGATAGTCGGTAGCTGCCTTTACTCAGGAGGGATAAAAACCACTAGATTGGCGTGATAATCATCCTTTTTATTTTCAATAGTCAGTAGGAATCTACTAATTGGCAGTTAGAAAGTAATGATGTAATGTTTAAAAAGCTAAGGCATTAATGAATTTTAGTGGGTAGGGGAAGTCGATCCGTTTGAGCGCAAAACTGAAAAATGCAGTTGTGTGGCGCCCTAGAGCCGCTACAATTGCGCGCCCATATAAAAGGGAGTTGGCCGCTTGTGCCTGCGCGGCCCGCCCCGGTGTAATCCTGTTGCCCTAGATCCACTCCAAGGGAAATCGAGCAGCCTCTGCACGACTACAATAACGGCACACTCACCATCATATAAATTGCCGCCGGGGCGCTCCCCAAAATGGCATTAAACCATCCGAGAATATTTCAGCGCTGGAGTCCACACACGGCATGGAAGTTTATTACACCTTTTGTTTTCTTGCCGCCGTATCAGTTTTTCTGGGCTTCTTGAACCAATACGTATTGCGCGCCCAAACCACGATCGCTATTACCGCCGGTGCCCTGGCCCTATCACTATTGGTCACCGCCCTGGGCAAGTTGGGGGTGGTGGAGTTGCGCACCTGGGCAGATCAGCTTCTGCCGCTGCTCAACCTTGAGGATATTCTGCTCAAGGGAATGCTCGGGTTTCTGCTTTTTGCCGGCAGTTTGCATATCGATCTGTTGGAACTGCGCAACCAGAAACTGGAGATCGGTCTTCTCGCCATTGTCGGTACCCTCATTTCCACCTTTGTGGTCGGGGCCCTTCTTTACTGGTTCCTGATGCTGATCAATATGCCGGTGGCTTTTGTTTACTGCCTGTTATTTGGTGCATTGATCTCTCCCACCGACCCTATCGCCGTACTGGCAATTATGAAAAACCTGAAGGCCCCGGAGCAGGTTTCCATTCAGGTGGAAGGTGAGTCCCTGTTCAACGATGGCTTCGGTATCGTGATCTTCGCGGTGATTTACGCACTCGCTTTCGAAGGCGGCCAACCTACGGTACCGGCAGTGGCTGAGCTATTCGCCATCGAGGCACTGGGGGGCATATTGCTGGGACTGATCATTGGTGGCGTTTTCCACTGGGCTATTTGTTGTACCAATGATCACAGCCTGGAATTGATGCTGACCATGGTTATTCCCACTGCCGGTTTTTCCCTGGCCAATGTACTCGGGGTCTCCGGCGCCCTGGCAATGGTGGTGAGTGGCATTATTATTGGCAACTTTACCCGAGAGCGCGGCTTTTCCCGGGTGAGCCAACACGAGCTGGATAATTTCTGGAGCATCACCGAGGACTTCCTCAACGGTTTGCTCTTCCTGCTGGTGGGCCTGTTCCTGATTACAATCGACCTGCGCCCTTCCGACTACCTGCTGATGGCAGTGGGCATTGTCATTGTTCTTACCGCCCGGGTTTTCGCTGTCGGCATACCCTTCCTGTATTTAAAAAGTCGCCGCAAGTACCACCCCTATACCAACCGGATTTTGATCTGGGGAGGGCTGAAAGGTGGTCTGGCATTGGCGCTGGCGATGTCTATTCCCGCCGGCAGTGCCTTCGTCCAGGGACAGGACCTTCGCTACCTGTGGGTGGTCATGACCTATGGCGTGGTGCTCTTTTCTATCGTCGTACAGGGCTCTACCATAGCGCCATTGATTCGTCGCAGCCGGGAGTTTTCTGAGCCCGAACGCGACGAGCCCCAGCAACCGACAGCCAAATAGCGATAACGATTAAATGGAACACTCCGGCTTCCTTATTGAGGCAGTAATTTTCATGGCTGCCGCAGTGATTGCGGTACCCATTGCCACACGCCTGGGCCTGGGCTCAGTCCTCGGTTACTTACTCGCCGGTGTGGCCATTGGCCCAAGTGCCCTAGGCCTGGTCGGCGATGCCAGCGATGAGATGCACGTTGCCGAGTTTGGTGTTGCACTCATGCTGTTCCTAATCGGCTTGGAACTGCAGCCGAAGAAGTTGTGGAAAATGCGCGGTGCTATCCTCGGCACCGGTAGTGCCCAACTACTGTTTTCCGCTGCGGCCATCGCTGGATTGGTTCTCGCCTTTTCCGAGATGGATTGGCGCTCTTCGGTGGCTATCGGGCTGATCCTGGCACTGTCCTCAACTGCGATCGTATTGCAATCCCTCAGTGAAAAGGGCCTGCTGAAAAGCCAGGGCGGGCGCGCTGCATTTGCAGTACTTTTGTTCCAGGATATCGCTGTTATTCCCATCCTCGCGCTATTGCCACTGCTGGCAGGTACCGCTGCCAGCCCCCATGAAAGTGGCTTGAGTGGTTGGTATTACGCATCGGCAGTTATCGGCACCATGCTGGCTTTTATTTTCGCCGGACGTTACCTGCTCGGTCCCTTACTGCGTCTAATGGCAGGCAGCCAAGTGCGCGAACTGTTTACCGTGAGCGCGCTACTTATCGTATTTGCCGCAGCTGCGGTAATGACCTGGCTGGACCTATCGCCGGCACTGGGTACTTTCCTCGCCGGGGTACTGCTGGCCGAGAGCGAGTTCCGCCATGAGCTGGAAGCGGATATACAGCCTTTTAAGGGCCTGCTGTTGGGTCTCTTCTTTATCGCCGTGGGTGCCAGCCTGAATTTCTCCCTGATCGCGGACAACCCGCTGGTGCTTATCGGATTAGCATTGGCGTTGGTGCTGGTTAAATTTACCGTGCTGTTTGCCCTGGCGCGCACCTTGCGAATGTCAAAGGGCGAGGATTGGTTGTTCGCTCTGTCATTGGCGCAAGCCGGTGAATTCGGTTTTGTATTGGTAGCGTTCTCTACCCAGCTTCAGGTCCTGAGTGCGGACATCGGCAACCTGTTAGTAGCTCAAATTGCTCTGACCATGGCCCTGACACCAGTGCTGCTGCTGATCTACGAACAGTTTATCCAGCCGCGGTTTGTCACCGGCCCAGAGGTTCCCGCCAACATAGATACATCACCGCCTGTGGATTCCGGCTCACCGGTAATCATTATTGGTTACGGGCGCTTCGGGCAAATCGCCGGGCGACTTCTAAATGCCTGCGGTTTCAATACCACTTTACTCGAACGCAATGCAGAACAACTGGACCTGGTGCGCCGCTATGGCATCAAGGCTTACTACGGAGATGCCTCGCGAGAGGATCTACTGCGCGCCGCCGGAGCCCAAAATGCAAAGCTGGTTATCCTGACCTTGAGCGACCAGGCCGCCTGTTTGGAAATTGTGGCCCAGCTGCAAAAACACTTCCCCAATGTGACCATCCTCGCCCGGGCCCGCAACCGTATGCACCAATATGCTTTGATGGAAGCCGGGGTCCGCTATATCTTCCGCG
This sequence comes from Microbulbifer maximicatervae (SeqCode), assembly GCF_052468095.1. Next base: position 5,085,720 of record NZ_CP174332.1, on the reverse strand, counting down.
AGACCGTGGACTCGGCCCTGACCATCGGCGAAAAGGCGCTGGAACTATTGGGGCTCAGTCCCATACAGGCGCGCCGCGCCGCCTTGAAGTTCAAGCAGCACGACCAGCGTATGCTGGAGGCACTTTTCCCCTACTGGCGCGATGAGTCCCAGCATATTGCACAAAGCCGAATCTATCGCGAGCAGCTTTTACAGGCGTTACAACAAGACCGCCGCGACAAGGACCTGCATCTGGATCACTACTGGGAAGAAGCCAGGCCCGAGATGGAAAAACAGTAAGCCGCTTATTGGCCCTAGGGGTTGTCATTAAGCACGACAATGGCAGCCCTGCCAGGACTCAGACTCTCGCTGATATGCCCCTTTCCGTGTAAATCATTGGCTAATAAGATATCTCCGGGAGCAAAGATATATTGTTCACCGGAGCTGGTCGTGAGCTTCACCCTGCCTTCAAGATAAAGAATAAACTGCGCCTTCGGGGCACAGTGCCAATCAAAACGCTGCCCCTCGCTAAACTCCCGGAACTGCACCTGCTTGGCGGGATAGGGGATTGAGTAATTACCCAGGGGCTCGCGCTGGGGACTGTCTATTTTTCTTTTCTGAAAACGGGAAACCCCATTAACTGAACACAGCTCTACAAACTCCATATCAAGTTTTCACCAATTTAAGCGTGTCTATTACAAGAGAAAATTTATTCTTTGTTAATTAAGCTCGCCTCTACCAGATCGACCTCCAAAACCAATTTGCGGTGGAGTTCATCATCAATCTTCCTGGAGACACGCAATTCCAACAGCTGTTCGCGCTCAGCAGAAAGTGCGGCAAGGTGGTAATGACGCTCAACCCTAGAACGCATCCAGATAATATCCTCGCTTTCATCTTCTCCTAGGGTTATGCGCCGCCGATAAATCGCCAAAAGGTGATCCACCGCCTCAAAAGCAAGATCGCGATCTTTTTCGCCTCGATCAATATCATGACGCATATTCATCAGCTGATTCACTGCCGCTGTGGCAGCAGATATTCGCGCACCTTTTTCATCACCAATAGCGGCAAAATTGGGGGCTTCGGGTAAACGGCGCAGTAGAACAGGCAATAAAAAACTTGCCAGCAATAAGGAAAGCAAGATAACGCCCATTGCAATAATCAGGGCTAAATCACGGCCGGGCAACGGCTTTCCATCTGTCATAGCGAGGGGAAGGGAAAAGGCTCCCGCCAATGTAATCGCCCCTCTTACCCCGGCGATGGTCAACACGCTAACCAATAAAAAATGGGTACCAAAAGATTCTACTTTCTGCCCAAAACGTGAGAGATATAGGGAGACCCATACCCACACAAATCTCAGGAGAAGTAGTACAACAAATATTGCCAGGACATAAAAAATAATTGTTAAGTCACCTGTGTGGCGCGCGCCGGAGAAATCCGCTCCGGTAATTCGAACCAATTGCTCTCCCAACAAAACAAAAATAATACCGTCAAGAACTGCTTGTACTGTTTTCCATACTGCACGGCGGTCCATCCGTGTAGTCGACATTTCCGCGCCGTGTAAGGTGGTATAGTGAGTCGCAATTCCAGCACTGGCAGCCGCCAAAATACCCGATACCTGTAAAGTATGGGCGGCGATATATGCCGCAAAGGGCACTAATAAGCTCACTAGAACTTGTACAGTAGTGTCCTCACCGCCAATTCTGACCAGCAGACGCAAAATATATCCACAGGCAAATGCAGCTCCAGCACCAATAACCACACCGCCGATAGCGACCCAGAAAAAACCAGCCAGTGCGTGGGGAAATGAAAAGGTCCCGGTGAGGGCAGCAATCACTGCAAAACGGAAAATATCCAATCCCGAGGCATCATTAAACAGGGACTCTCCGGCGAGGATATGCTCCAGCCGTGGTGGCATAGAAGTTCCACCGTGGACCACCGATACCGCCACGGGATCGGTCGGTGCCAAAATTGCCGCTACTGCAAAAGCCACCGCCAGTGGCATGACAGGCACCAACCAGGAAATAAAATATCCCATACCCACAACGGTAAAAAGCACCAAGCCAATAGCCAAGGTAACAATGGCACCGATATCACGAAACAGGGCGCCTTTCGGTATTCGCCAACCGGCAATAAACAATAAGGGCGGAACAAACAGCAGGAAAAAAATTTCTGGCTCGAGGGGTATTTCTATTCCCAAAAAGCTACCCAGTATTGCTCCCGCAGCAATTTGCAATAGAGGCAGTGGAATAGGTAAAGGCAACAGGCGCGCAATAACCAGGGTAATGGCCACAACTAACAACAGCACCAGCGCAATAACCAGATAGTGCATTACTCGCTACAGTTCCCTGTGACGCCTTATTGAAATAGATCTCTATCGAGCAACTATTGCTGCTCACTCAATATCAGGAAGTTTATGCGAGAATAGAAAACAGGGAATAAATTCTGAGAAAAAGTGCCGGCGCTTTGCAGCGCTCTAAAAAATTACTCTGCAAATTTGGCAGAGTTTTTGGAGTTTCTTTACTCAAACATATCCGGCTGTTCTTTTGCAATTACATTGTAAAGAGGCTGAAAGCTAAATAATCCCGCCAGTTCAGTTCCCACAACCGCCCGGGTTCGTATTGCCACCTCTGGATCGATCAAAATAGGCTGCCCAGCTGCTTCCGCCAGTAACTGAGCTTGGCAGCTTTTTTCCATAGTGATATACCACCAGGCAGCTTCATCAACGGATTTACCCACCGTCAGTAAGCCGTGATTCTGCAATATCAGTGCTTTGTGGTTACCCAAGGCTTTAGCAAGGGCCGCACCTTCTCCCATTTCCAATACCACGCCGGAAAAAGTGTCCAACAAACCGTGGTCCTGATAAAAGGCACAAGCATCCTGGGTAATGGGATCCAGAAGGCGCCCGAGAGTAGACCAACTTTTCCCATAAAGGGAATGAGCGTGCGCAGCGGCTACCACATCCGGGCGGGTTTTATGGATGTGAGAATGAATAGTAAAGGCTGCGCCATTAAGGTAACCATCCCCCTCAACCACCTCTCCTTGATGATTGACCAGCAACAGTTGTGACATCGTCATCTGTTTAAAGGAAACCCCCATGGGGTTGACCCAAAAATGATCGTCATATTCCGGGTCACGGACAGTGATATGACCGGCTACGCCTTCATCAAAACCAAATTTTCCAAACAGCCGAAAAGCCGCCGTCAGCTTCCTCTTACGCTCTTCACGAACTTGTTCTGGCGGCTGGGTTGGCTCGCCAAGCAACATATTGATGTCGCCATTCATAACAGCAGCATCAATACCGGTTTTTGTTTTATTTTTTTCTGTTGTAGCCACCTAGCGGCCCTCTCATCTTTGGAAAATGCCGAGGCATGGTTATAGCATGACTTTTATTTTCTATGCGAGGATTAATAACTTAATAAAATGGTGACTGCTTAATGCGGAAAAATATAAAAGTGACTTTGATGTCTTTTCTATCAGTTTATTTTCGCGCGGTAGAAATATAAGCAAAAATTTACTGCCAAATAATGAAAAATTAGTATCTTGCACTTAGTTTCTTTTACTGAATAATTAGGACTGTTTACTCAAAGTAAATTCCCACCCAGATGTCATAGATATGACTCTGAGTAGGAGAGAGTTTACTCTATCAAAAACCTTCCAGGACTATCTTTCCTTTTGCAGCCTGGGATTCGATAAGCTGATGTGCTTTTAAAAGGTTATTTGCATTTATTTTCCCAAAATTCTGCCCCATAGTGGTTTTAATTAATCCCTGGTCAATTAATTCCGCAAGTTCATTCAACAGAACATGCTGGGCAACCATATCCTCGGTAGAAAACAGCGCGCGAGTAAACATAAACTCCCAGTGCAGGGACAGACTCTTCTGCTTCAGTGCCATAACATCCAAGGAGGCGGGGTCGTCAATCAAACCAAACTTGCCTTGAGGTCTGATACTTTTGATAATTTCCGTCAAGTGCTCTTCGGTATTAGTGAGGCTAACAACATAGTCGACGCCATCGATACCCTCGCGACTTAACTGTTCGCTAAGAGACTGCCGATGATTGATCACATGGTGGCTTCCAAGCTCTTCAAGCCAGCTTTTGGTTTCGGGGCGGGAGGCAGTACCTATCACAGTCAAATTGGTCAGACGACGAGCCAACTGGACCATAATCGAACCTACGCCACCAGCGGCACCAATGATCAGCAGTGACTTGTTGTTTGCCCCTTTACCCACCGCAACTTGCAGGCGGTCGAATAGCATTTCCCAAGCGGTAATCGCAGTGAGAGGCAGCGCCGCTGCCTCGGCACAGCCAACCGTCTTGGGGGCAGTACCAACGATTCTCTCATCCACCAGATGGTACTGGGCATTGCTGCCCGAACGGGAGATATCGCCCGCATACCAAACCCGATCGCCAACCTTAAAGAGTCCCGCTTCCGGGCCTACCGCTTTCACTATGCCCACAGCATCCCAGCCAAGTACCTTCCACTGACCGGTATCCGGGCTGGCCCGCTGCCTCACCTTAGTATCTACCGGGTTAACTGAAACGGCCTGTACTTCTACAAGCAGATCCTGGCCGGAGACTTGCGGTATGGGGAGGGTTATATCCTGTAGCGCTTCTTTATCACTGCTTGGCAGAGACTGTTGATAACCGACGGCCTTCATCATCAGTTTTATCCTTTTCCAAATGGGGTAACTAGTGTGAAGGTATCTTAAAAAGGAATATCCACAGGAAAAACTGCCTTCTTGCAGAAGCTGTTTCAATTATTTTTTTAAATTCCAGTAACTATGGATAACTCTATCCACAGTTATCCACAAAGCTGAACTAGGGCACGGGGAAATGGCTATCTGTGGAAAACTTGAGAAGAAATTTACTCACCAAGGCATTAAATCTTTGAGCTGCTTCCAGAAACAGGAAATGGCTTCCTCCTTCCGCCACATCAAAGATCTCAAGCCTGGAGCCCGCAACTTGCTGGTGAATCCACTGCTGGCACTCTACTGGGTGTGGACTGGCACGACCGAAAGCCACTAGCGTCGGCTTATCAATCCTGGGGATAAAATCCCGCCAGTCCTTTGTTACGTTATCCACAAAAAGCTTTGCAGCCCAGCGACGGGGACACTGCAGGTTAACCGCAACCAGCTCATCCCGTTGGGTTTTCCCCATTAAAGGCGTGACCATAGACATAAGAATTTGGCGGGTGGCCTCAGCACCTTTTTTTCCAACCAAGTTATCCACAAACTGGAAGAGGCTCTCCGGGGTCAGTATGCCTCCAGCTGCCAATCGCTCCGCTTCACTCCAGGCGGGATCTGCCAGTAGACAGGGGGGTTCATCGATTAGCACTAGTGCACTGACCCTATCCCCACCAAACATTTCCAGGTAGCTCCATATCACCGAGCAGCCGGCGGAGTGGCCGAGTAAATGAAGGGGTTCCTGTTGCAGACTTGAGATCAGCTCTTGCAAGTCCTTGGCGAGGCGGGAAATTCGATAGCCATGATTGGGCTTGTCAGACTGACCATGACCACGCATATCCAGCGCGATCACACGAAACTGATCGCTGAGCCCAGCAAGCTGATGTTTATACAACACCGCCCCCTGGGACCAGCCGTGTAGCATCAATAATATGGGGCCGCTGCCGGCCTCTAGATAGCGCAGGGTGACGCTATCAGAGGTAGTAAATTCACACAGCTTTACTCGCTTGTGCATAAACCTTTTGCGGCAGGTAAACGGTTATTCAACCGTGACTGATTTAGCCAGGTTTCTGGGTTGATCCACATCAGTACCTTTCAGCAACGCCACATGGTAACTCAATAGCTGCAGCGGCACGGTGTAGAGAATCGGCGCCAGACTCTCTGGGGAATCTGGAACTTCCACCACGGTAACACCTTCTTCACTGGTAAATCCGGCCTTGGGGCTGGCGAAAACAAACAGTTGCCCACCCCGCGCACGCACTTCCTGCAAATTGGATTTGAGTTTTTCCAGCAGCTCATCATTGGGGGCAACGACAACCACGGGCATATCGCCGTCCACCAGTGCCAGGGGGCCGTGCTTCAATTCACCGGCAGGATAGGCCTCTGCGTGGATATAGGAAATTTCCTTCAGTTTTAGAGCACCTTCCAGAGCAATGGGGAATTCGACACCACGCCCCAAGAAAAGCGCGTGGTTCTTCTCTGCAAAGGCCTTGCTGGTGTTTTTAACCACCTTATCCAGACCGGTAAAACTCTCCATTAGCTCAGGTAACTGGTGCAAGGCGCTGACCAGCTCAGCTTCACGCTCCGCCGACAGGCCGTTGACCTTGGCGAGGGCGATACAGAACAGTTGTAATGCTACCAATTGGGTCGTAAAGGCCTTGGTCGAGGCCACACCAATCTCAGGGCCCGCCTCAGTCATTAGCGATAGCTCAGATTCTCGCACCAATGAGCTATTGGGCACATTGCAGATGGTCATGGAGGCCAGATAGCCCAGGTCCTTGCCCTGGCGCAGGGCGGCGAGGGTATCGGCCGTTTCCCCGGATTGGGAAATACTCACAAACAGGGTTCCCGGGCGCACCACTTTCTTGCGGTAGCGCAGTTCACTGGCCACCTCCACCGAGCAGGGAATACCGGCCCAGTCCTCCAGCCAATAGCGGGCTACCATTCCCGCATGGTAACTGGTGCCACAGGCTACTATCTGTACCTGCTGCACCTTGGGCAAAATCTCCTGGGCGCGGGCACCAAGGGCCTGGGCCAACACCGAGCGCTCACCGATACGGCCCGCCAGAGTGGCTGCGACCACCTGGGGCTGCTCGAAAATCTCTTTCTGCATAAAGTGGCGGTAGCGCCCTTTATCGGTAGCTTCATGACCGCCGGTTAGCTTGTGCACCGGGCGACTGACTTCCTCTCCCAACTTGTCTCGAACTGCGATGCCACCGCGACGCACTTCCGCCACATCGCCCTCTTCGAGGAATATAAAGCGATCAGTCACCTGGCGCAGGGCCATAGGGTCAGAGGCAATAAAGTTCTCTTCAATACCCACCCCCAGGACCAGGGGACTACCAGAGCGGGCACAGGCCAAAACTTCTGGCTCTTCATGACTAACAACCGCGAGGGCGTAGGCACCTTCCAGAATATGCGTGGCTTCAGTCACAGAGTCGACCAGGCTGCGGCCCTCAGAACTTAATGAGTGAATAAGGTGAACCACAACTTCAGTATCGGTTTCAGACTCAAACTCATAACCTTTTCCCTGAAGCTCTGAACGCAATTCCTGATGGTTTTCGATAATGCCGTTGTGAACCAGAGCGATATGGCCTGACAGATGGGGATGGGCATTTTCATCGGAGGGAACACCGTGAGTAGCCCAACGGGTATGGGCAATGCCAATATGGCCCTCGGCGCTTTCCTCACTTAATTTGGCTTCCAAATCTGCGACCTTGCCCAGGCTTTTGCGCAATTGCAGCTGGCCATCTCCACTGCTTAAGCAGACTCCGGCTGAGTCGTAACCGCGATACTCCAAACGGCGCAGCCCTTCCAGAAGAATCCCCGTCACATTGCGCTGTGCCAGCGCACCTACGATTCCGCACATAATTATTTCCTCATTAACCCGGGAGTCTCGCCGCCCATTAACATTTCAGGCTGAGCGCCTCTGCTCCTGTCTTCAGCGGCACAAATGAGCTGGATACCCAGCTGCTCCAGTTTTTGGCCCACGGCATCCGCCAGGCCATCATCAGTTACCAGGATATCGACCTGCTCCCAGGACAATTCCAGATTGGGAATCCGCTTCCCCACTTTACTGGACTCCGCCAGTACAACCACTTCCCGCGCAACTTCCGCCATTACGCGGGAGAGGCCAATTTGTTCATTAAATGTACAGGTGCCGCGTTGCAAATCGATTCCATCGGCACCAATAAAAGCGCGATCGAAGTCGTATCCTCTCAGTACCTGTTCTGCAACCTGCCCCTGGAAGGCCTCAAAGTGTGGGTCCCAGGTGCCTCCGGTCATCAACAGCGTCGGTTCGTTTTCAAGTTCGCGCAGTGCATTGGCCACATGCAGCGAGTTAGTCATCACCACTAGGCCGCGCTTGCTTTCAAGCTCAGGAATCATTGCCGCCGTGGTGCGACCGTAATCGATCACAATCCGGTGGTGATCCGGTATCAGCTCAGCAGCGGCTCGACCAATGGCCCGCTTACTCCCAGAGGGCCCTTCTTCATTGACCAACTCCCTCGGCACCGGGATAGCACCACCGTGGCGGCGCAGCAACAAGCCGTGATTTTCCATTGCCGTCAGATCCTTTCGAATCGTAACTTCCGAAGTTCCGAACTGCCGCGCCAATTGCTCGACAGTGGTCTCTCCTACTTCATTTAGCAAGTGGAGAATACCGTGGCGGCGCTGTTGGGTGTTGCGTTTGGACATAGGCATATAAGTTTCATTTCGAAACTTAAAGATAGCAAAACGAAACTAAAGTTCCCACAACTTTTATCAATAACCACTACTCAACAGATTAGATACCGGTATAGGACTCACTCAGACTGTCTGCTAGAGAGACAAAGTTTCCAACATTGCCTGAAGAAAGCGCGCCAACTCTCCACCGGTAACGGCCCGGTGATCGGCACTGATGGAGAGAGGGAGTAGGGGGCGAAGTGCGGGCCATCGATTGACCACCACAACTCCCTGGCACACCCGCCCGGCACCGACAATAGCAACAGTGGGCGGCATGACTACCGGAGTGGCATAACGACCGGCTATGGAGCCGAAGTTGGAGAGAAGTATGCTTGCCCCCTGAAGGTCTCGCTGGGCGATCCCCGTCTCGCGGGCCTGGTGTTTAAAGTCCGCCACCTGCTGGAGCAGATCTTCATCAGTACGCTGGGCGACATCCCTGAGTACCGGCACATAGAGCCCTCGTGGAGAGTCCACTGCCAAGCCAATATTGATACTGCCCTGCGGCGCCAGCTTCTCATCCTGATACAGGGCATTGAGGGTAGGTTCCGCCTCACAAGCTTCCTGTACTGCACGAATCAATCGCAGCAGCGCCGGAGCACTACCCCACCAGTTGGAAATATCCGCATCGTCACACAGCGTTATCTGCTTTACCTCATCCCGCGCTCGGCTCATGGACAAACCCATTGCGCGACGTGCAGGCGTCATGACTTCAGACTCAGAGTCGAATTGGGGTGCAACGGCTGTAGTTTGTTCGGCAGAAGCGCGGGCAGGTGATGGATGCTGCCCCTTCGCCACAGTTTTGGCCTTTGCTCCCGGCCCCGCCGCAGTGCGTACCTGAGCTTCCGTTACCATTGCACCCGCAGGTGATATTGACTGTAAATCTACCCCCAAACGCCTAGCCAGGGCCCGTACTCTCGGGGTGGCCAGTCGCTTCAAGCCCACCTCCGGCCCCCGCTCAGCCCCCAACACACCTTGCCCTTGCTCTATTTTTCCCACCACCGTGCCGCTGTCGGCCCGAGGACTAATCTCTTGTTCCGATTCTTCAGCTTTAGTGGGCGGGCTTTCAACTGCGACTTCTCCCTCGGCCATAAATCCCACCAGGGGATCGCCAACATTCACAGTCTCATCCACTGCCGCAAATAACTTCTCAATAGTGCCACCCCAAGGAGCCGGCACTTCCACCAAGGCCTTAGCGGTTTCCACTGTCACCAGAGTTTCATGGGCGGCTATGGTGTCTCCCTCTTTGACATGCCACTCCCGCACTATCGCATCGGGCAGACCTTCACCGAGATCCGGAAGGGTAAAAGTCTTCATTGTGGCCCTCCGTTGGCGTAGTCCAGCACTTCCTGTACGGCCGACAAAATACGCGGCACTCCGGGTAGATACTCATCCTCCAGTTGATAGTAGGGCATCACCGTATCGAAACCGGTCACCCTCTGTACCGGTGCCTTTAAAAGATCGAAGGCATACTCATTAATCTGTGCGACCAACTCGGCACCCAGGCCACAGAACCTGGCCGCCTCGTGCACAACGACACAGCACCCGGTTTTCTCCAGGGAGTCTATTACCGTGTGGATATCCAGGGGTTTCAGAGTGGCCGGGTCGATAACCTCAGCCTCTACCCCTTCCTCTGCGAGCTGCTCTGCGGCTTGCAGGGTCTCTTTGAGGGAAGCGCCCCAGGCAATAAGCGTAATATCGCAGCCCTCCCGCAACACAAAGGCGCGATCCAGCGGTAGAGCTTCACCAGAGTCGGGCACTTCCTGACGAACTGCTCGGTAAATACGTTTAGGCTCCAGGAAAATTACCGGGTCCGGGTCTCTAATCGCCGCCAATAGTAAACCGTAGGCCCGTGCAGGAGAGGAGGGCACCACAAGGCGCAGACCTGGAATATGGGCGAACAGGGCCTCGGTGCTCTCAGAGTGATGCTCCGGTGCATGGATTCCACCTCCATAGGGGGCCCGGTAGACAATCGGACAGGAGAGGCGGCCGCGAGTGCGATTGCGATAGCGCGAGGCGTGGCTAAGGATCTGATCGAGACCGGGATAGATAAAACCCATAAACTGGAATTCGGCCACCGGTCGCAGGCCCTGCACCGCCATACCGACAGCCATTCCGGCAATCATGGTCTCGGCTAAGGGGGTATCCATCACCCGGTCCCGGCCAAACCTGGCCTGCAACCCCTCGGTAGAGCGAAATACGCCACCGTTCAGACCAACATCTTCACCAAATAGAACCACCATCGGGTCTGCTTGCATCTCGTAAGCCAGAGCCTGGGTGACAGCTTCGACCAAAGTTATCTCAGCCATTAGCTATCTCCCTGCAACTGTTGATACTGCTCCAGAAAAGGCTCCGGCAACTTTGCATAGAGGTGATCGAATATTGCCGTGGCGGCATCTCTGGGGGTTTCCCGGTAGATATGGACCGCTCTCTCCAGCTTCTGGGTCAGCTCCCGTTGCAGCTCTTCTTCCTGCGCATCATCCCAGGCACCGCAGTTTTCCAGGTAGGATCGCAGGCGCCGCAGAGGCTCTCGGGACCAGGCTTCACTGACATCTTTTTTGGGCTGGTAGCGACTGGCATCATCGGCGGTGGTGTGGTCACACAGGCGATAGCTGATCGCTTCGATCAGAGCTGGGCCAGCACCACTGCGCGCCCGCTCCACGGCATCACCCACCGCCTCACGAACGGCAATCACATCGTTGCCGTCTACCTGCAAGCCAGGTATTCCGGCGGCAACAGCCTTCTGTGCCAAGGTCTTACAGGCAGTTTGCTCATCTCGCGGTAGGGAAATAGCCCATTGATTGTTGTTGATAACGATCACCAAAGGCAGGTGCCAATCCCCAGCCAGGTTTATCGCCTCGTAAAAGTCTCCCCGCGAAGTAGATCCATCGCCGCCGGTCGAAACAGCGACGCGCATGGGTTCACCGAAATGCTCATGTTTATATTTCAGGGCAAAGGCTACACCGGCACCGTGCAACATCTGGGTGGCTATAGGCACACTCAAGGGCAAATCTTCGCGGCTATGGCGAAAGTTCTGCCCCCGCTCATCGCCCCCCCAGATTGCGTAGATCTCCTCGATAGTAACGCCCCGCTCCAGAAGAGCGCCTGTCTCCCGGTAATTGGGGCAGTAGATATCCTCTTTGGCCATGGCGGCTGCGAGACCAACACCAATAGCTTCCTGGCCGAGGCTGGAGGGATAGGTGCCAAGTTGACCGGTACGCTGCATTTTTACCGCGCGATCATCCACCATACGAGCCAACGTCATCTGGCGGTAGTAAGCAATCAGGGTATCCGGGGTGGCAAATTCCGGTAGGGCTTGGGTCGTCTGTCCCTGTTCATCCAAATATTGCAGCGAAGCAATATCAAAACTGGCAAGCAGCTGTAATCTGGGCTTGTGCATCGGGCCATTCCTTTTGTTCCCGAAGCGCAAGTTTAATGGATAGGGTGGCTATCAACAGGCGTGGAGAGGGAAGGCCCGCCGGAATTATAGTTTCCGAGGGGCAACCCAATTACGGTAAGGGTTATTTAGCTTTTCTTACTCGGACGTTGCCAGCCGGTAATATTGCGCTGCTTGCTGCGCGCTACCGCCAACTCTTCGCTCCCCACAGCCTGGGTAATGGTGGAGCCAGCACCCACTGTGGCTCCGGCGCCCACAGTTACCGGGGCTACCAGAGCCGTGTTAGAGCCAATGAAAGCTTTATCGCCGATCTCGGTCAGGGACTTGTTCACACCGTCGTAATTACAGGTAATGGTGCCAGCACCAATATTGACCGCTTCGCCCACCAGGGCATCACCGACATAAGAGAGATGATTAACCTTACTGCCCTCACCAATTTTGGCTTTTTTGGTTTCGACAAAGTTACCCACCTTGGCACCGGTGGCCAGCTCTGTGCCCGGACGCAAACGTGCAAAGGGACCGATAGTGCAAGCCTCACCAATCTCAGCGCCTTCGATGATGGAGTTGGCCTCTACCTTGGTGCCATCTGCCAGGCGACAGTTTTTTAGCAGACAATTAGGTCCAATTTGTACCCCCTTACCCAGTGAAACTGTCCCTTCGAAAATGCAGTTAATATCGATAGAGACATCGGTATCGCACTCCAGGCTGCCGCGAACATCTATACGCATGGGGTCCAATAAAGTCACCCCCGCATTCATTAGACTGGTCGCATGGTTATGCTGCAATGCGCGCTCCATCTGCGCCTGCTGCGCACGGCTATTTACTCCCGCTACTTCCAGCGGATCACTGGCAATTACGCCCGTTACAGGAATCCCCTCACTGACCGAACGACCGATAATATCGGTCAGGTAGTATTCACCTTGAGCATTGTCACAGGACAACTCCGGTAACCAGCGAGCCAACAGTGCTCCAGGAGTCGCCAAAATGCCGGTATTGACCTCACGGATAGCCAGGGTATCCGCATCGGCATCCTTTTCCTCAACGATCGACTGCACACAGCCGCTGTTATCCCTCACGATGCGCCCGTAACCGGCGGGATTTGCCATTTCAACTGACAGCAGGGCAGGTCCGTGATCCGCTGCCGATAGCAGTGATTGCAAACTGCCGGCCCTGACCAGAGGCACATCACCATAGAGCACCAAAACGGTGGCTCCTTCGCGGAAATAGGGCACCGCCTGGGCCACGGCATGCCCGGTACCCAATTGCTGTTCCTGCTCCACAAACCTGACACCACGATCAGCAAAGCGGTCACGTATCAGGTCTGCGCCATGCCCGATTACCACGGTAATCTGTACCTCTCCCAACAACATGGCGGTATCAATTACCCGCTCAAGCATGGGAATACCGCCAATATGATGCAGCACTTTAGGCAGGTCAGAGTGCATGCGGGTGCCTTTTCCAGCGGCCAAAATCACAACATCGATAGTCATAACGGGTCGATATTCCAATCGTCTACAAAATTTGAGTGCATTGTGGCCACTAGACCCGGTTTACTCAAGCGAACAACAGTTCGCCCCGGGGCCCTGGTATTCAACGCATTAAGATTGCTGCGCCGCTTTGATCCCGGTAATTTACCCCCTGTGAAATCAACCGGTTACTCAACCCAACAAAACAAATATAGCCGCCAAACACAGAATCGGGCGGAGGGATATTTCAATGAACACCACCAAGCAGAACAAGCCGCGCCACCATTTGTTGGCTCTGGCTGTCCTGGCACTGACCCTGCCGATGGGTGCTGTGGCAGAAGCCGAAAGCGCTCTCGAAGCTACCAAAGAAAAGGAAGTAGAAAAGGCGGAAGCCCAATCCTGGGATATCAACAAGCCACCCTACGAATTCAAACCGATCCAGTTAGACACCCGCGAGACCACCTGGAGCAACCTGGATATCAGCCCAGATGGCAAAACCATCCTGTTCGATATGCTCGGCGATATCTACACAGTGCCGGTAGCAGGCGGCGAGGCGGTAGCCCTGACCAATGAAATCGCCTGGAATATGCAGCCGCGCTTCAGCCCGGATGGCAAGACCATCGTGTTTATCAGCGACCGTGACGGCGCCGACAACATCTGGTTGATGGATCGCAATGGCGACAACCTTCGCCAGCTCACGACAGAGAAGGAAAACTTGCTGCACTCACCTAACTGGAGCCCCGATGGCCAGTACCTGGTAGCGCGTAAAGGCTTTATGTCTGGCCGCAGTATCCCCGCCGGTGAAATCTGGATGTACCACTACGGTGGGGGTGAAGGTCGCCAACTGAAAGAGCGCATCGGTGGCGATATCGCCCAGAAAAATATTGCCGATCCAGCTTTCTCTCCAGATGGACGTTATGTCTATTACTCCATCGATACCACCCCCGGCACAGTGTGGAAGTACAACAAAAACTCCACCCAGGAAATTTTTGCCATCAACCGCTATGACCTCCAGGATGGTGAAGAGGAGACCTTTGTCTCCGGTCCCGGTGGCGCAGTGGCACCTGTACCATCCCCGGATGGCAGTAAACTGGCCTTCATTCGCCGCCAGGACAACCAGACCTCCCTGTTCCTGAAAGATTTGGATACAGGACTGGAAACACCGGTTTACTCCGGCCTCGAACGCGACCTGCAGGAAATCTTTGGCCCCCATGGCAACTACGTTCAATACGACTGGATGCCCGATGGTGAATCATTGGTCGTTTGGACTGGCGGTAAATTCCTGCGCATCTCCATCAACGGCGACAGCGTCGCACCGATTGCGGCCCATGTGAAAGTTGAAAAACAGGTAGCGGATGCGGTGCGCTTCCCGGTAGACGTAGCGCCGGAAACCTTTGATGTGAAGATGATTCGCTGGGCGCAGAAATCCCCCAACGGCAAGCAGGTCGCTTTCCAGGCATTGGGCAAGATTTATATTCAGGATGTCGCCAGTGGTGAGCGTCGTCGTCTGACCCGCCAGGACGACCACTTTGAGTTCTATCCCAGCTGGTCCCGCGATGGTCGCGAGATCACCTATGTCTCTTGGGACGACCAAAACCTGGGCCATGTGAGGGTAGTTTCCGCTCGCAACGGTCGCGGTAAAAACATCACCAAGCAGCCAGGCCTGTACGTTGAACCAAGCTTTTCTCCAAGTGGTGACGCAGTGGCCTACCGTCGCTTTACCGGCGGCTATCTGCTCAGCCCCGAGTACTCCCTGGAACCGGGCATTTACCTGGCAGACGCCGACGGCGACTGGCAGCGCCGGGTCGTGAAGTCTGGCTATGAGCCTCATTTCGGCGCCAGCGAAGATCGTATCTATTTCTCCGAGTACCAAAACGCTGACGGCGGCAAGCGCGTGCTGAAGAGCACCAACCTGGAAGGCAAGGATGAGCGCGAGCACCTGCACGGCGCTGAGATTACTTCCTTCCGCCTGTCTCCAGACGGCAAGTGGGTTGCCTTCACCCAGGACTTCAAAGCCTTTGTCGCGCCCTTTATGCATACTGGCAAATCCGAGGTTATCGGCCCCAATAGCAAAGCAGTCAAAGTCACCCAGGTATCCAAGCGAGCCGGTGAAAACCTGCATTGGTCTGCCGATAGCGACACTTTGGGCTGGGCACACGGCCCCAAACTGTTCGAGCGTGAACTGAAGGACGCCTTCGAATTTGTCGCCGGCGCTCCGGAGGAACTGCCAGAGCCAGTTTCTGAAGGCATCGACCTGAGCTTTGAACAGTCCTTCGACAATCGCGCAGGTCTCGTTGCCCTCACAGGCGGCAAGGTTGTCACTATGCGCGATGCGGAAAACACCCGTGAAATTATCGACAATGGTGTGGTTCTGTTCCGGGGCAACCGTATTGTCGCCGTGGGACCCGCAGCGGAAGTGGAGATTCCCACCGAAGCGAAGCGTATCGATATCACCGGCAAAACCGTTTTACCGGGGCT